>JAWVEC010000265.1:0-5288 GCA_033856975.1 Gaiellales bacterium | reverse complement strand
GAACGGGGTTGGGTCGCGCTGGTCACACCGGGAGTCCCATGACCTCGTCTACGTCAGTTGGGCAGCAACGGCCCTCGGTGCCGTGTCGCTGTTTGTGCTGAGTCGTGCATCGAGACCGCGGTGGCAGGTCGCCACCGGGCTGCTGATCGGCACCGCACTCATCGTCTTGCAGGCGGTCGCGGCAACGTCGCAGAACCTCAACTGACCAAGGAAAACAGCGACCCTGCCGCCCAGGCCGGTCGACAGCGAGCGGCGAGTACGACCCCAAGGCCGCATGGCCCGGTGAGCGCGGCGTCTCCCGATTCCGCTTGGATGAAGGTGGGCGGTGACGGGTTCGAACCGCCGACCCCCTGCGTGTAAAGCAGGTGCTCTCCCAGCTGAGCTAACCGCCCCAAGAACAGCGTGATCGAGACGAGGGTAGCGCCGCTCAGCAGTCTGCGCCTCGATCTGGCTTTCGGCCACCCCAGGATACGCGTATCGGGGGAGGGCGTCCGGGAGGCGCTCTGCGACACTCCGCCGGGACATGGCACATGACGACTCACTCTCGCGGTCGGCGGCAGGCCTCGAGCAGCTGTTGGACCGGCTCGGCACCGGGCTGGCGGCGGAGCGCGTGCTGCTGGAACCGGCGGCCACCTCGCAGGCGCCGGCGCCCGAGGACGACCGCGTGCTGCGCGCGGCGATGGCGCTGGCGGACGGCTCACCGGGAGTGCTGCTGGCACAGCGTGGCGCCGACTCACCGGTGTTCGACAGCACGGAGCGGCGCCTCTTCGAACAGCTCGCCGCCATCGCGGAAACGGTGTTGAGCGTGGCCGCCGAAGCCAACCGGCGTTCCCAGAGCCTGGACATCACGCGGGCGATCGCCGAGCGTGCCGGCGGCCTGGGCTCGGTCGCCGAGACGCTGGCGGCTGCGGTCGACGCCGTGTTCGAGCATTCCAGCTACCAGCAGGTGTCGGCGGTCGTGATCGACGGCGACGCCGGCGAGCAGGTGACCGTCGCCGACCGCAGCCACTCGCTGAGCAACCACGCCGGCATGCGCCGGCCGCTGGACGAGGGCGCGGTCGGTCGCGCCGCCGCGGACGGGATTCAGGTGATGACAGGACCGGAGCGCCGGATCGGCGACGAGCTGCCACGCAGCTCGCTGCTGGCGACGCCGGTGATGGTCGACGGCCGCTGCGAGGCGGTGCTCGAGCTGTCGGACACTCGCCCCGGGCAGTTCGGCCCAGGGGACGCCGAGCTGATGAGCGCCATCGCCTCACAGCTGGCGGGATCGCTTGCGGCCGTCCAGATGCACGAGGACGCCACCCGCCGCTCCCAGCGGCTCGCGACCGGATCGGCGGTCGCCGCCGCCCTGGCCGAGGCACTCACCCACGAGCAGGCGCTCGATCTGGCCGCCAGTACGGTGTTCGCCCACTCCAGCTACCACGTGGTGGCCGCCACGATCGTGCTGCACGAGAGCGATGAGCAGCAGCTGGTCGCCGATCTGACGCGGGACGGCTCGCCTGTCGATCGCCGGCGGCGGCCGCTCGCTGCCGGGCTGGTCGGCGCCGCACTGGCGTCGGGTGAGCAGATCCTGCTGGGAGACGCGCAGTCCGATCCCCGGTTCGAGTGGTCGACGCCGCTGACGCTGAGATCGCTGCTCGTGACCCCGGTCGTCGTGAACGGCAGCAGCGTCGCCGCGCTCGAGCTGTGGGACGCCCATGCCGACCGCTTCGACCGCTTCGATGCCGCGCTGATCCAGCACGTCGCCGACCATCTTGCCGCAGCCTGGCGCAGCATCGACCTGCGCGAGCTGTCCGAGCGGCGGGCGCAGCGGCTGGAGCTGGCACTGGAGGTGACCCGCGGCGTCGCGTCCGCCACCAGTCCCGAGGGTGCATTGGCGGCCGCGGTCGAGGCCCTGACTCGATCGACCGGGTTTCGGTCGATGGCGGCCGTGCTGGCCGACCATCGCGTCGGCGAGCAGATGCTGGTGGCCGCGCGCACGCCCGACGGGCCGCTCGCGATCGGCATGCGACGGGCGATCGACCAGGGTCTCACCGGGCACGTGATCGCGACCGGCCGGCCGCTGCTGGTGTCTGACGCAGAGCGGGACGAGACGCGCCGGCCATGGGACAGCGAGCCGGACTTCCGTTCGATGGTGATCATGCCGGTGATGCTCGACGGGCACTGCGAGGGCACGATCGAGGTGGGCGACGAGCGGCCCGACGTGTTCTCGGACGGAGACCTGGTGCTGATGGCCACCGCGGCCGAGCAGGTGGCGGCGGCGCTGACGAGGATCGGCCTCAGCCATCAGTCGGCGCAACGCGCCAACCGGCTGGCGATGGTGGCCGAGCTGGCCCGGGCGATCGGAGCGGCGGGGATGATCGAGGAGGCGCTCGATGTGGCCGCGCACACCGTCTTTGACCGTGCCGGCTACGGCGCGACGCTGGCCGCCCTGGCGCTGCCCGAGACCGGCGAGCAGCTGATCGTGTCGGACTACACCACGTCGGGCGAAACGCACGCGGGACTGCGCCGCCCGCTCTCGGCCGGCCTGATGGGCCATGTGTTCGGGACCGGCGAGCCGATCCTGCTGGGTCAAGCGGCCGATCACCCAAACTACGCGTGGCCGACCGGCCAGCCGTGGCAGTCGGCGGTGGCGGTGCCGGTGATGGACGGCGGCCGCTGCCGGGCGGTGCTGGGAGCCTACGAGATCGGGCCCGACCGGCTGGACGCGGCCGATCTCAACCTGATGAGCGCCGTGGCGGGGCAGGTGGCCGCCTCGCTGCGCGGCGTCGATCTGCGCCACGAGTCGGAGCGGCGCGCAAGCCGGCTCGCTCTGACCGCCCGCATCGCCCGCGCGGTCGCAGCGGTGCGGTCGGTCGAGGAGGCGCTCAGCGGCAGCGCCGAGCAGATCTTCGAGCACACCGACTACGAGTCGGTCTCGGTCATCCGCTGCATGCACGAGCGGGGAGAGGTCGTCATGTCTACCAGCCTCGATCGGCGCGGGACGCCGTGGCAGCCCCGATCGTGGCCGATCGGCGAGGGCATCACGGCTCGCACCATCTCGAGCTGCCTGCCGCAACGGCTCGGCATGGCGACCAGCGACCCCGACTACTCCTGGCCGGGGCCCGATCACTACGAGTCGATGATCCAGGTGCCGGTGGTGGTGGCGGGCCGGTGCGAGGCGGTGCTCGAGCTGGCCGCTGTGCCCACAAACGTCTTCAACGATGACGACGTGGCGCTGCTGAGCACGGTCGCCGAGCAGGTCGCGGCGGCGATGCGCGGCGCCCAGCTGCGGGCCGAGTCTGAGGCCCGCGCACAGCGCCTGGCCGTCACGCTCGAGGCGGCCCGCGCAGTGGCCGCCGCCGACAGCCCGGAGGCGGTGTTGGAGACGTTCGTGCGGACGGTGTTCGAGGGCGTCGGCTACGAGGCCGTCGAGGCCAGCATGCTGCTCGACGACCCCACCCAGCAGGTGATCGTGGCCTCGCTCAGCCGCGACGGGGAGACGCATACCGGGCGCGTGCGCCCCACCACCGACGGCACCACCGGGATCGCTTTCAGGGAGGCCCGGCAGGTGACGCTGGACGACATCCCCGACCCGGGCCTGGTGCCCGGGCTGATGGACGCACCGGCCTGGCGGTCTCGGATCGCGACGCCGGTGGTGGTGAGCGGGCAGGTGGCCGCGGTGCTGAATGTCGGATCCTCCCAGCCGCACGCCTTCGAGCCGGCGGATCAGGTGTTCATGCAGACGGTGGCAGAACAGGTCGCGGCGGCACTGCGCGGCGCACGGCTACGCGACCAGTCACAGCGGCGTGCCGACCGGCTGGCGATGACGCTCGAGGTGGCCGAGACGGCGTCCGGCTCGGATACGGTCGAGACGACGATGCGCTCGGCCGCGCACGCGATCAAGCGGCTGGTCGGCTGCGACGCCGTTGCCGGGTTCATCGCGTTGCCGGACACCGGCGAGCAGATGGCGGTCGTCGACAGCGACGTCGGCGAGGAATCGGTCGAAGGCATGCGGCGGCCGATCTCGGCGGGGTACACCGGCCGTGCATTCCAGAACGGCGAGCAGGTGCTGATCAGCCAGGAGGCGCACGACAGCGACGATGATCCGTGGCGGCCCACGGTCTGGCAGAAGTACCGCTCGATGCTGCTGACGCCGGTGGTCACGCAGGGCACCACCGCCGCGCTGATCGTGCTCTACGACTCACGCCCCGGCCGCTTCGACGACGACGACGCGGTGCTGATGCGCACGGTCGCGGAGCAGCTTGCGGCGGCGCTGCGCGGCGCACGCCTGCGGCACGAGTCAGACCGGCGGGCGGAGCGGCTGGCGGTGACGCTGGACGTGGCCCGGGCGGTCGCCGATGCCGACGCCGTCGACGACGCTCTGCGGGCGGCGGCGGTGACGGTGTTCCGAACGGGGAAGTACTCCGCCGCCGTCGCGATCCTTATCGATCACGAGCGGGGCGAGGAGATCGTGCTGGCCGACGAGCTGCAAAGCGGCGCGTCGATCGTCGGCATGCGGCGGCCTCTGCTGGCGAAGGGCACCGGTCTGGTGGCCGTGACCGGCGAGGCGGTGCTGTTCGACCATGCCCTCAGCGATCCCGATTACGCCGCTTGGGGAGACAACGATTTCGAGTCGGCGCTGGGCGCCCCGGTGATGCTGGACGGCGTCTGCGCGGCATCGCTGGTCGTCTACGCGGAGCATCCCCAGGCCTTCGACGAGCAGGATGTCGTGCTGATGCGCACCGTGGCCGAACAGGTGGCCGCCGCGCTGCGCGGCCTGCGTCTGCGCGACCAGTCGGAGGCCCGCGCTCAGCGGCTGGAGCAGCTCGAGCTGCGCCACCGAGCGCTGCTGGAGCGGCTGGTGCGGGCACAGGAGCAGGAGCGGTCGCGGGTCGCGGCCGACCTGCACGACGACACCGTGCAGGTGCTGTCGGCCTGTGTGATCGCGCTTGACCGGGTGCGGCGAGCGGTCGAGGAGGGCGAGACGGCGCGGGCCGCGACGACCCTGTCGGAGGTATCGCTGCTGATCTCCGAGGCCGTCGAGCGGACACGACGGATGACGTTCGAGCTGCGCCCGGCGGTGCTGTGGCACCACGGCCTGGAGGCGGCGCTGAAGCAGTTGATGGGCACCGTCGAGTCGGAGACGAGCATCGTCACCCAGCTGGAGGCGAGCGACGTCGCCGCGCGGCTGGACGCCACGCTCGAGACGATCGCGTTTCGCTCGATCGCCGAGCTGGTGGCGAACGCACGCAGCCACTCGGAGGCCCAGCATCTGGCCGTCGCGATCACCACCGACGGCGATCGGC
>JAWVEC010000264.1:0-4022 GCA_033856975.1 Gaiellales bacterium | reverse complement strand
GCGTGACCGGGCCCGACCGGATCTGGTCGACCAGCGCCGTCCCCAGGTTGAGCTTCTCGCTCAAGCTGAGGCTCGAATCGAGGATGATGCGGGTGCCCGCCAGCTCGGCCGCTCGCTGCTGGTCGGCCAGGTCGCCGGTGAAGATCGGGGTCAGGATCAGCAGCCCGATGCACACCCCGGCGTGGCGGGACGCGATCGTCCAGCCGCCGTGGATGGCGAGCGGCGACCGCCCCCCGAGCGCGTGCTCGGTGAGCGCGCCGATCGCCAGCGCCAACCCGGCGCCGATCGCGAGCTGGGGCGCGATCAGCCATGCCCAGGATGCGCCGGGCAGCACCGCCAGCGCCGCCAGGCCGCCGGCGACCAGGATCGCCCCCGCAGCGCCTCGTATCCGTGGCTCGCCGATCACCGGCAGCAGCCGGTAGCCGGCCAGCGCCGCCAGCGGCATCACCGAGACGATGGCGGCGGCGGCCAGCGGCGAGTGGCCCCAGCCGTTGATCAGCAGCAGCACGATCAGAAACAGCGCAGCCGTCAGCGCAGCCGAGAGCAGCGCCAGCGCCAGGTTCGCGGCCACCGCCGGCCGCCCCGCCGGCACCGGCTCGCGGGCCGCGGGCGTCCGGTACGGCACACGTGCCAGTGCCAGCAGCGCCAGCGGCACCTGGGCGAAGAAGATCGCCTTCCAGCTGATCGCGTCGGTCAGCGCGCCTCCGATCGCGGGCCCGGCGGCCGCGCCCAGCACGCCGGCCGCCGCCCACGCCGCGGTCGCCGACCGCTCGGAGCCGAGGGCCACAGCGAGCAGCTCGAGCGCGGCGCACACGGCCGCCGCCCCACCCACCGCCTGTCCAGCGCGTGCGGCCAACAGCCAGGCGAAGCTGGGCGCCAGCGCGCAGCCCAGCGAGGCGGCCGCGAACAGCGCCAGTCCGGCCGCGCAGACGACGCCCGGCGCTCGCCGCCGGGCGAGGTAGGCGGCGGGCAGCGCAACCAGCGCCAGAACCAGGTTGAACAGCGTCAGCACCCAGGACACCTCGTCGATCGGCACCCGGAATCGATCGAGGATCTCAGGCAACGCAAGGATCACGATCGACGAGTCCGAGAGCACCAGGCCGACGGTCAGCCCCAACGCGGCAACCGTGAGTCGAGATCGGGTCACACACACAACGGTACCCGCGACCGCGGGCGCTCAAGCGGCTGCGAGCCGGTAGTCTGCGCGGCCATGCTGACTCTCGTCACCGGATCGTCCGGCTATCTGGGCATCGAGCTGGTGCGCGCACTCCGCGCCCAGGGCCGTGAGGTGCGTGCGCTGATCCGAAACTGGGACGCCGAGCAGCGGCTGGTGGGCACCGGCGCGGTGGCGGTGCTGGGCGATGTGACGCGGCCAGAGACGCTTGGCCCGGCGCTCGAGGGCGTCAGCCGCGTGTTTCACCTGGCCGGGGTCGTCGGCCACCGTGCCGCGGACGATGCTCGGCTGCAGCGAGTCAACGTGGAGGGCACCCGTAACCTGCTCGACGCGGCGGCCAGGGCCGGCGTCGAGCGGATCGTGTACACCTCAAGCGTGGGCGCGATGGGCCCGGCCGCAACGCCCGAGTACCCGCGCAGCGAGCAGCATTTCCTGCTCGACGGCGACGACGGACGCGGCGACTTCCGCTACTCCCGGTCGAAGGCGCAGGGCGAGCTGCTGGCGCTGGAAGCGGCGGCCGCCGGCCGCGACGTGGTGGTGGTCAACCCCGGCTTCGTGATCGGCCCTGGCGACGTGCACCGCGTCTCGTCCTGGCCGGTCGAGGAGTACCTGCGCGGCATGGTGCGGTTCGTCGTCCGCGGCGGTCTCTCATACGTGGACGTGCGCGACGTGGTGGACGGCCACCTGCTGGCCGAGCAGCACGGCGTGGCCGGCCAGCGCTACATCCTCACCAACGAGGAGGGCAACCTCCCCTACCCCGACTTCTTCGCCCGCGTCGGCGACGTCGCCGGACACCGGCGATGGCAGGTGACGGCGCCGGTGGGCATGCTGACGCCCGGTCTGCGGCTGGCGCGGGTGCTGAGGCTGCGGTTCGCGCCGGTGGACGACAACGAGCTGCGGTCGGGCGCCTACTGGTGGTTCTACAAGGCCGACAAGGCGCGCAACGAGCTGGGCTTCACGACCCGGCCGCTGGACGAGACGCTGGCCGACACGATCGCCTGGCTGCGCGCCGACGGCTACCGCCGGCATTAGATGGTTGATTCCACGGGATCCGTGGCTGCTGGACGCAGAATGGGGTGTTCCAGACGACGCGAGCGCCCGCAGCGCAGGCTGGTTGAAGCCTGTGCAAGGGCGATTGTGGCGTCTGGAGCGGCCCGGGCAAGTTCCAAAGCCACGCAGCTCGTGGAATCAATCATCTAGCCGCTACGAGCTGTCGTCCGCCAGCCACTCGGCGATGGCCGCGAAGGCGGCCAGGCAGATGCCGCTCTTCTCGAGGTCGAGCGCATCCGGCCAGGTCGAGAGCTTGACGCAGACGACGCCGGCGGGCGGGTTGATGTAGGCGAACTGGCCGTGGATGCCGAGCGCCGTCGAGATGCCGCGCTCGGGATCGATCACCCACCACTGGTTGCGGTACAGCCAGCCCGGCCGGTCCTCGTCGCGCTCGCTCTTCGCGTACGCCTGCTTGGCGGCCTCGTCGCCGTGGCGGCTGTCCAGCACCCACTCGCGAGCCACTACCTGGCGATCGCCGACGCGGCCCTCGCGCAGGTTGAGCAGGCCGAACCGGGCTAGGTCGCGCAGCGTCACGCACATGCCGCCGTCGGGCAGCGTGATGCCGTGGTGGATGGTGATCTCGGCATCGTGCTCGGCGCCGATCTGCGACCACAGCTCGCGGCTGACCAGCTCGGCGTAGGGCGTCTCGGTGACACGCTCGAGGATCCAGCCCAGCAGGTCGGTCAGGATCGAGCGGTACTCGAACATCTCGCCGTGCGGGCGGACGTTGTCGAGATGGGCGATCTGCTCGTACAGGTTGGCGAACGGCAGCCGCTTGCGAGGGCGGCGCCACCCGGCTATCTCCTCGGTGATGCACACGTCGGAGTTGCGATCGTCGTAGGTCTCGTCGTAGCCGGTGCCGGTGCGCATGTCGAGCACGTCGCGCACGGTCGCTCCGTCGAAGCTGGTGCCCGACAGCTCCGGCAGGTACTCGGTCACCGCCGCCGCGGGGTCGAGCAGGCCGTGGCCGGCCACGATCCCGGCCACGGTGCCCGCCACCGACTTCGACACGGATTGCAGCAGGTGGGTGGTGGCCGACGTCATCCCGTTCTCGTAGCGCTCGGTCACGATCCGGCCGTGTTGCAGCACCAGGAAGCCGTCGGTGCTGGTCTGATCGAGCATCTCCGAGACGGTCATGCGGCCGCCCCCCGGCGGCTCGAACACGATGCCGCCCAGGTCGCGCTGGTGGTGGTCGAGCTCGAGCACCGCGCCGCCACGGCCGATGCGGGCGGTGGGCACGATCTCACGCACGTGCTGGAACCCCCAGCGCAGATGCGGAGCCGACGTCCAGTTCTCGAGCGTCACGAGGCTCTCGCGGGCGGGCGGAAAGCCCTGCATCAGTGGCGGGTCGTCAGGCACGAGCCGCGGATGCTACCAAGTCGCCGGCGGCGGTAGACTCGGACGGCAACGATCGCTGACCCAACTCGAAGGAGGAAGGCATGCCGTCACAGACAGAGCTGCACACCTGGCGCGAGCGCGAGGTTATCGACGTCAACGGCGAGCCGCTCGGCCACGCCGAGGCCCTCTACAGCGACGACCGCAGCGGTGAGCCCGCGTTCATCCTCGTCCGCGGTGGCCGCTTCGGCAACAAGATGCACTTCGCGCCGGTCGATGGGGCGACGCTCGAGGGTGACGTGATCCGCCTCGCCTATGAGGCCGAGCAGGTCAACGGCGCCCCCCGCGTCAGCGCAGACGAGCATCTGTCGGCGGACGAGGAGCGGCGGCTGTTCGCTCACTACGGCCTGGACGGCGCACCGGACGCCTCGAGCACGGTGGTCGTGCTCAGCCGGTGGGTGCT
>JAWVEC010000263.1:0-11660 GCA_033856975.1 Gaiellales bacterium | reverse complement strand
CCCACCTCGTCGCGATGCAGAAGTCGGTGACGGAGTTCGACCCGTCGGTCGTCGTCATGGACCCGATCTCGGACCTGCTCGGCATCGGCACCGGAGCCGACGTGTCCGCGCTCGTGACTCGCCAGGTCGACTTCCTGAAGGGACGGGGCATCACCGCCCTGTTCACCAGCTTGAACTCCGCGACCGACCCGGTGCTCGCCGACCAGCGCATCGCGTCACTCGTCGACACCTGGCTGCTGGTCAAGACGATGGAGGGAAACGGTGAACACAACCGCCTGTTGTACGTGTTGAAGTCGCGGGGGATGGCCCACTCCAACCAGATCCGCGAGTTCCTGCTGACCAATGAAGGCATCGAGCTGGCCGACGTCTACGTCGGCCCGCAGGGCGTGCTCACCGGCTCGGCCCGTCAGGCCCAGGAGGCTCAGGAGCGCTCCGACGGGACGGCCCGGTTGGACGACCTCGAGCAGCGCCGCTCCAATCTGGAGCGCCGCCGCGAGGCGGTCGAGGCTCAGACCGCCGCTCTCTGGCGCGACTTCGAGGACGAGGCAGACATCGTGGGTCGCCTGTTGAGCCACGGTTCGACCGGTGTCCTCGACCGAGCCGGGCAGCGCGCGGCGCAGGGCGTGCTTCGGCGCGCTGACGCCGAAACGCCCGTGAAGAACGGGGCTCCGCTCGAGCCCGGCAAGCCATGAGCGGCGTCGGCAACGGCAACGGCACCCAAGCGGGCGTCGAGTTCTGGAAGCTGCGCCTGTACGTGGCGGGTTCCTCGCCAAAGTCGCAGCGTGCGTTCTTCAATCTGAAAACGCTGTGCGACGAGAATCTGGGTGGTCGCTATGAGATCGAGGTGATCGACCTCGCCGAGCAGCCTGGCCTGGCGCGGACGGACGATATCTTCGCCATACCGACGCTCGTTCGGCGCCTGCCCGAACCCGTGCGCAAGTTCATCGGAGACCTCTCGAACACCGAGCGCGTACTGGTCGAGCTTCAGCTCCGTACATAGGTTAAGCGCCGGTCGGTGATGCCCGCGGATGCGGCGCGCTGTGCGCGTAACCGATGGCGATCATCGAAGCGGAGCCGGGTGCTCTGTGTGATACCATCGTTAGTGCACAGCGACACAAAGCATCTGCGACCGTTGTGCGTGCCGGAGTCTCAGCCAAGCGACTCCTGTGTAACAGCCCCTCCTCAAGCCTCTGGTGGGCCATCTTTCCATAAGACGGATGGAGGTTTGCGGGTGGAACACACGCACTCATCGAGGTACATCGACTCCCCGGTCGGCATGGCACTGACTGCCGCGGGTGTGGCAGACGCGATTCGGGCTGTCGGTCGGTCCGGCGCGACGGAGGTGCCCGTGATGACTGACCCCATGTCTAACGGTCATGACGACCGAGTGGCGCCTGACGGGCGCGTCGATGGATTGCTTGTCCAGCAGGCGGCTCTTCGCGAGTTGGCGGTGGCGGTTGCCGAGATGCGCGCGCCGGAAGTGATCTACGAGCTGGTTGCCAAGGAGGCCGCGGGCGTCGCAAGTGTCGATTCGGCATCGGTCATTCGCTTCCGCGTTGACGGCGTCGGCGAGGTGGTCGGTGCATGGCGTATGGGCGACAAACACGTCGGCAGTCTCGTCCAGCTCGATGGTGAGACGGGCGCTGCGATCGTGTCTCGCTCCGGACGTGTTGCACATCTGAACGGTGCGGACGCGGACGTGCAAACCGGTCGCAAGCCGGGACCAACGGCATCGGCGCTGGGTGGAATGGCCGTCCCGATTCGCGTACGCAGAGAGCTATGGGGATGCCTTCGCGTCCGGGCGAGCGTCGAGCAGGCGATCCCGGTCGACTTGGAGGAGCGGCTGGGAATCTTCGCCGACCTTGTCGGCCTTGCGATCACGAATACCGATACCAGCGCTCGCCTCCTCTCCCAGGCCACCAGCGATCCGCTCACCGGGCTTCTGAACCATCGTGCATTCCAGGATCGAATCGAAGGCGAGGTGGGGCGAGCCATCCGCTACGGGAGGCCGCTTTCGCTCGTGCTGCTCGATCTCGATCACTTCAAGAGCATCAACGACGCCTACGGTCACCCGGCCGGCGACGCCGTGCTGATCCAAGCGTCACGCCTGCTCGAAGTGGGCGCGCGCGCCGGCGATGTGCTGGGGCGGATCGGCGGCGATGAGTTCGCGCTGTTGTTGCCGGAAACGGACCAATCCGACGCCCTCGCGATTGCGGATCGCTGGGCGCAGCAGTTCCGCGCCGGCCCGGTCGGCGTAGCGGATCACTTGACGATGTCCGCCGGCGTCTGCGACCTCACACATGCGAACGGCAGCAGGGAGCTGCTGCGGCTCACAGATGCCGCGCTCTACTGGGCGAAGAGCCAGGGGCGAGACAACGTCGTCGCATACTCGCCCGAAACGGTGCACGAAGTGTCCGATGGCGAACGGACGAGCCGCATGCAGCGCATGCAGGCAATGATGGCGATCCGCTCGCTGGCAGGCGTGATCGACGCCAAGGAATACCCGAACGAGGAGCACTCCGAGCGTGTCGCCGAGATGGTTCGCCGGATGGCCGAGTCAGCCGGTTGGTCCGCTGGTCGCAGCGCCGAACTGGCCGAGGCTTCGATGATCCACGACGTGGGTAAGGTCTGCATCCCGGAGCGCATCCTTCGCAAGCCGGGGGCGCTCACCCCGGCCGAGTACGAGCTCGTCAAGCCGCATGCCTCGCTCGGCGCCGAGATCGCAAGCGACGCCCTCGACGAGGAGCAGGCGCTCTGGATCGAGCAGCACCACGAACGCTTCGACGGCACGGGCTACCCCAACGGCCTGTCCGGCGAGCAGATCACGGAGGGCGCCTGCCTGCTCGCGTTGGCGGACAGCTGGGACGTGATGACGACCGAGCGCAGCTACAGCCCGGCCAAGCCTGAGGGCGAGGCGCTCGTGGAGTGTATGTCACTTGCCGGCAGCCAGTTCAGCCCCGACGCGTGCAAAGCGCTCGAGCGCCTACTTTCGTAACAGCAACTCTGTGTTCACCGACGGACGAACACCAGGTGGCTTTCGACCACGGATTCGGCCACCTCGTAGACCTTGCGACCGCTTCGCTGCGACTGCGCGCGTAGGAGTTCGAACGCTTGCCGCTCGTCGATCTCATCCCTGGACATCATGATGCCCTTTGCCCGTTCGATCACCGCTCGCCGCGCGAACGCGCCCTCGAGACTTGCATACTCAGCGTACCGGCGCAGTGTGATATCGATCGCCCCTTGCATCTCCTTGGCTTCTCCATCGACGATGTAGGCAAAAATCCCGCGCTTGGCCGCCTCGTTGACCCAGAACGGATCGTCGGCCTCGAGCAGCGCGATCACCGGGCAGGTGGCCTCGCGCACGATCTCGGAGATCATCTCGAGTGCGTGCTGCCCGCTCACGCCCAGGCCGACGAAGGCCAGATCCGGGTGCTCGCGCTCGGTTGCCACGGCAACATCCGAAACCTCGAGCTCGCGTGCGATCACCTCGTGACCGAGCCCGGTCACGATCTCGGCGATGCGTTCCAGCCGATCTTTGCGCTCGTTCGCGATCAAGATCCGCAGCGAACGCGATGGATCCCCGGAGTTGCGACCTGCGGGCGACACAATCGTGAATAGTACGACTGCGGGCGGGGTTGGGCAAATGAACCAATCTCTCAGAGCCGGTCGGTGATGCCCACCGATGCTGCCAGCTCGTGCAGCAGCGCCATCGTGCTCTCGTCCAGCGCCACGCGGGCATCCGCGGCCTCGCGGTGCCGGGCCTCGACGTCGCCGGGCAGCAGGATCTCCTCAACCCCAGGCCGGCGCGCGGTGCTCTTGATCCACGCCGCCAGCCCGGCCACATCGGCCGGGGCGCTCGCGCCGCCCGGGTCGATGCAGATCAGGACATACCCGTTCGAGAAGCGGCGCTCGCCGGGGCCGCACATCGGCCCGCCCGTCAGAATCCCCACGATCAGCTCGACGAGCACGATCAGCGCGTAGCCCTTATGTGCCCCGGCCGCTCCTCCGACCGGCACCAGGCTGCCGCCCTCGAGGTAGTCATTGGGCGACGTGGACGGGTTTCCGTCACGGTCGAGCACCCAGCCCTCTGGCACCGGCGATTGCCGCTCGGCGGCGTGCAGCACCCGGCTCTCAGCGACCGCGCTGAGCGCCATGTCGAGCATCACGGGATGGCCGGGGCCGGGGCCGGGAACGGCGATCGAGATCGGGTTGTTGGTGAGCCTGCGCTCGCTGCCCCCGAAGGGCGCCACCGGCGGGAAGCTGCCCTCGCCGTTTGCGAGCAGCAGCCCGAGCTGGCCGCGGCCGGCGATCAGATCCGTGTACTCACCGAGCCTGCCGATGTGGTTGGCGTGGCGAACGGCGACGGCGGCGACACGGTGCTGCTTCGCCCGGTCGCTCGCCAGGCGAGCTGTGTCCGCGGCGATCACGTGGCCGAAGCCGTAGTGGCCGTCGATCACCACCAGCGATCCGCCGTCCTCGACGATCTCCCACTCGCTCTCGACATCGAGTTCGCCCTCGCGGATCTGGTCGGCGTAGTAGGGCAGCTGCCGGACACCGTGCGACGCATGGCCGCTGCGATCGGCGTCGACCAGCGCCTCGGCCACCCGGCCGGCGTCAGCCTGCCTGGCACCGAGCCGGCCAAGGATCTCCGCAACGTAGCTGCGGAGCTTCGCCTGTTCCACCTGTGCGCCGCTCATGTGAGCGGGATCCCGTAGAGCGCGCTGGCGTTCTCGGCCATGATCCGGCGCCGTGACTGCTGGCCGAGCGACCGGGGCAGCGCGTGTGTCGGCGAATCGAAGTCCCAGTGCGGGTAGTCGGTCGAGAACATCAGCCGCTCTCCGAGGCCTGCTCGCTCCATCTGCCGGTACATGGCGTCGTACCACTGTGGCCGCTCCGGCTCCTCGACGGGCTGGGTCGTGTACCAGACACGGTCGCGGAGGTACTCGGACGGCTTGCGCTGGAGGTCGGGCACCTCGTCGCGAAGCAGCCGCCACGCGCTGTCCAGCCGCCACGAGAACGGCACCGCCCACGAGTACCCGCCCTCGACCATCACGATCTTGAGCTGGGGCCAGCGATCGAACGCGCCCTCGAAGATGAGGCTGGCGAGATGGCTGAATGCGGCCTGCGGATAGCCGACGTGGTCCTCGTAGTAGAACGACGGCCAACCGCAGCCCGTGATCGGGTTCATGCCCCGGCCGCCGGGGTGGAACGCGAGCGGAACACCGTGCTCGGCAGCGGCCTCCAGCAGCGGCCAGTACTTCGGGTTGCCGATCGGCTTCTCGGTGCGGTCGGCGATCAGCACCTGCACCCATCGTTCCGCGTCGCGCCCTTCGCGGCGCAGCGCGATCTCGCGGGCGGCCGCGTCGGGCTCTTCGAACGGGACGCAGATCGACGAGCGCCACCGCGGGTCGACCGCCAGCCAGGCGTCGCCGGCCCACTCGTTCAGCGCATGCATCAGCTCGATCGTCAGTCCGGCCGGCTGGTTACCTCCGATGTACGGCTGCCAGGTGCCGCTGGTGTTGTTGAGGATGGCGCAGTGGATCCCGTAGGCGTCGAGCAGCTGCTCGCGGACGAACTCGGGATCCTCGCCCGGCCCCTTGCCGTTTGGCGGCCAGGCGTCGGACCGCGACGTCGCCGGCCGGGCGCGGACGAGCGGATCCTCGCCCAGCGAGCGTGCGCCGATCAGCTCCAGGTAGCCGGACCAGCGCTTCGACATGTACGGCGCGAGGGCGTGGATCGAGTCGGGAGGCACCGCGTTGTGAACGTCGGCGTCGATGATTGTGAGAGCGCTGGGAGCATCCGGCTCGGCGCTGATCTGTTGTGTTGTCGACATTGGCGCTCCTCGCTACGACGCTCGCAGGGTGACGACGAGGTAGTCGTCCTCCACGGCGATGGGGAAGGTTTCGGCCACGTAGGGCCCTTGCACCAGCTCTCCCGCGAGCCGCGACTCTCCGGTCTGCACCTGCTCGGCCAGCGCTTCGCCCGGCTCGACGACGACTCCGTAGCGGCGGACGCGCGTCCGGGCCGGGTCGAAGTACGACTGCCCCGTCTCGATGTCGAACTCCCAGCCATGCCACGGGCACGCCAGCAGCTTGCGGGTGGGATCATGGCGATACTCACCGGGTGCGTCCGATTCGAGCAGTCCCAGCAGCTCTCCGCGGCACAGTTCGCCGCCGGCGTGGGGACAGCGGTTGAGCAGCGCGTGATAGCGGCCCCCGACGTTGAAGACGCCGACCGACCGGCCGCCGACATCGACGATCAGACGCTCTCCATCCGGCACGTCGGACACCCGCGCAACGGCGAACCGATCGCTCATCCGGCCGCCTCTCCCAGCCCGTAGAGACGGCGGGCGTTCTCGGCCATCAGCTTGGGTCGCGCCGCCTCGGGCGTCGCCGCCAGCAGCCGGTCGAAGGGAAGCTCATGGCCGTGCGGGTAGTCGGTCGCGAACATCAGCAGCTCGTCCGAACCCAGCCACTCGACGATCTCGGCCATGTCCTCGGCCGGACCGGCGTCCATCGGTGCAACCGTGAAGCGCATGTGCCTGCGGATCAGGTCGGCCGGCGGATCGCGCACCCATGGTATGTCCCGCCGCAGGCCTTTCCACTCCTTGCTCAGCCGCCACATCAGCGACGGCAGCCAGGCGAAGCCAATCTCTCCCACCGCGATCCGCAGCCCGGGAGCGGCCTGAAACACGCCCTCGGCGATCAGGCTGGTGAGCTGGGCCATGTAGACCTGCTGCTCGGCCGCGTACTCCTCCACGAACCACGACGGCCACCCGGTCGGCGACGGCGGGCCGTCCGCCGTGCCACCCCAGTGAAGGCCCATCACCAGCTCCCGTTCGGCCATCGCACACAGGACGGGATGCCAGATCCGGTTGCCGTAGGGGCGGTCGCTGCGCACCGGCATCAGCACCTGGACGAAGCCGGGGTGCGAGCCGGCCCGCTCGATCTCGGCCAGCATCTGCTCGGGATGCCGCGGCGGCACGACCAGCGCCGCCCGAAGCCGGGGCTCCTTGCTCAGCCACTCCTCGATCAGCCAGTCGTTGACCGCAGCCGCCAGTGCCGCCGCGAAGTCCGGGTGCCGGATCGAGTCGATGCCGTAGCAGCAGGTGACGATCGCGAAGTCCACCTCGAGCGGATCGAGCACGTGCTGGCGCAGCAGGTCGAGATCGGAGGCGGCCGGTCGGCCGTCGGCCGGGCGCCACTCCGCGCGGGCGGTCGTCTCGGCGTTGGGCGGGTAGGTGACGGCGACGCCCCACGGCTCCGGCACTCCCCGCTCGTCGATGAACTCGAGCCACTGCTCGGACAGGTGGGGACGAAGCGCATCCAGCGACGGGACGACGGCGTGGACGTCGGCGTCGATGATCGGCCCGTCCCAGCTCTGCCGGACGCCGATCAGATCGGCCCGCGCAAGCACCTGCCGCCCGCTCATGCCGCGGCCGCCAGGCCGAGCGCGAGTGCCGCGTTCACTCCCAGGAAGCGCTCGATGTCGGCGTCCGTCGGCGCCGGATCCAGTCCCAGCCGCTCCGCCGCGGCGGGGATGAGCCGCCAGTACGCCAGGTCCTGCCGCGGCGAGGCGAACGGATAGTCCGTACCCCACAGCAGCCGGTCGAGCACTCCGAGGTGCTTCGCGTGCGAGAGGGTCGTCGCCGCGCGCCACGCCGGCATCGTCGGTGACCAGAACGCCAGATCGGCACAGACCGTCGGGTGCGCGGCGAGCATGAACAGCACCTGCTCCGACCAGGCGAAACCGCAGTGGGCAAGGATCAGGCGAAGCGAGGGGAAGTCGGCCAGCACGTCCTCGGCCAGCAGCGGATGATCGTGCGCAAGCGTGCGGCCGCGAGGGATCGCGCACCATCCCGTGTGCATGACGAGCGGCACGTCGAGCTCGGACACCGCCTCGTAGATCGGCCACAGCCGGCGGTCGTTGATGGCGAGCCGGCTGTAGGAGGGCAGCAGCTTTACGCCCTGCAAGCCGAGCCTGGGGACGTCGCGGCGGATGCGCGCCGCCTCGGCGTCTCCGCCCAGAGGATCTGCGGTCAGCATTCCGATCAGACGGTCAGGGTAGCGCCGACACCACTCGGCCACGTCCTCGGCGAGCGTGGGGTCGTGCCCGCCCAAAGGGGCGGAGCCGAGCGTCATCACGACCGCGCGGTCGACCCCGGCCGCGTCCAGGTCGGCGATCAGCGTCTCGATCGGGAGGCACCAATCGTCGAGCGTATGGGCGGCACCCGTTCTCCACGATGTCTGGCCGTCGTACATGGACAGGTAGTAGCCGGCCAGCTCGTCCGAGAAGTCGCGGCCGGACTGAAGGACGTGCATGTGCGCGTCGATGATCACTCGGGAACAGGCGGGGCTGACGAGACGAGCATGCGTGTGACGGTGTCTGCAAACGGCGGGCGGGTGCCGGCCTGCTTGGTGCGAGAGTCTGCCGCCGCGGCGGCAGACGCGCTGCCGAGAAACTCCGTATCGCCGCCCACGGCGACGAACAGGATGCCGGAGGCAAAGGCGGCCCGGGCGCCGGCAGCATCATCGCAGTGCCGCCCGACGGCGAGTCCGTGGCGGGCGGCGGCCTCCATCACCGGCCCCAGCCGCGGCTCCAGCTCGGGCGATCCCAGCCCCAGGCCGAGAGAGATCGCGAGGTCGGCGGGTCCCACGAACAGGGCATCCACGCCCGGCACGGCCGCGATCTGCTCCACGTTTTCGAGCGACTCGGCGGTCTCGATCTGCACGATGCACACCACCTCGGCGTTTGCCTGGTCGGGCTCCCAGCCGACCGCCCGTGCGGCGCGGATGGGGCCAAAGCTGCGCACGCCGAGCGGCGGGTAGCGGCATGCGGCGGCAGCCCGCTCCGCCTCGTCGCGGGTGTTGACGAGCGGGACAATGATGCCGTGCGCGCCGAGGTCGAGCGCCTTTTGGATCAACCACGGCTCGTTCAGCGGCACGCGCACCAGCGGCACCGCACCGGCCAGGGACGCGACTTGGATCAGGATGCCCAGGCTCTCGCCGCCGAACTGCCCGTGCTGCCAGTCGACGACGACCCAGTCGAATCCGGACTGGGCGACCGTCTCGACGGCGCCCGGTGACGGCAGCGAACACCAGGTGCCAACCGTCTCGCGCCCTTCCTTCCAGCTTGCTCTCAACACGGATTCTCCCTTCAAGCCGAATCCGTTCGCCCTCGTGGCGTTGCCGGATCGGTTACGCAGACGTCATATCGGAGTTCGAGCCACCAGGCGCCGCGAGACCTCGGTGGCTCGCTTCCGTACCTCGATATGGCTCATTCATACCGAGACCCTACCATCGGCCGACCCTGCCTCGGCGAGCGTACGCGCCTCGCTTCCGCGGAGACCTGGCGGTACCATCGTGAGGTGGTTTCCGAACGCGCACGTACCGCTCGGCGGCTGCTCCTGATCGTCCTGGGGGCGGCGCTGTTCGGCGTGGCGATGTCGGTGCTCAAGGGCAACGACACCGGGATCCGCGACGACATCGGCAACCTCAGTGCCCCGTGGCTGCTGCTGCCGTTCTTCGCGGGCGCCGCGGTGCGAGGTCGTTGGCCGGCCGGGGCGGCTGCTGGACTGGCCGCCACGTTCGCAGCGCTGACCGGCTTCTACGTCGCAAACGCCTTCGTGCTCGACCTCGGGCCGCACTCGCTGGCGAACGAGCTGCGGCTGGCGTTCACCGGCTACTGGTTCCCGCGGGGGCTGATGAGCGGTCCGCTGTTCGGCGCACTCGGCGCGCTCTGGCGCGGGCGTGGGTACCCGACGCTGGGGCTGGCGGTGATCCTGCTGCTTGACGCCGAGCCGCTGTTCTGGGCGGTCGCCCATCGCGCCGGCGGCGTGGCGTCGTTCGACTTCCAGCCCTCCGTCGTGGTGTCCGTCGGCGAGGCGCTGGTCGGCGCCGCCGCTTGCGCCGGCATGGCTGTGGTGCTCCATCGCCGGCACCGGCGCACCGCGCTGCTTGCGTAGGGCGCCGGGCAGGTCATCCCGTGTCACGCCTCTCGCTCGAGTCCGTGATGCTGTGTGAATGCGCCAACAGCGGAAGCTGTCGTAGGGCAGGCCGCGCCCGGACGAGGCGGGCCATGCAGACGGTGTTACGCTTCTGCGTTCCAATGCCTGACCGACCGGCACCTCCCACAAGTCCTGCGCTGTCCACGGGCCAGCTGGCTGCGCTGGCCGCGCTCGGTGAGGAGCGGACGGCCGAGGTCGGCGACACGCTGTTTCGGGTCGGTGATCGCAGCTACCCGTTCGTCGCCATCGTCGAGGGCGAGGTGGCCATCCTCGACGCCGTGGGCAACGAGATCGTCAGGCACGGGAAGGCCGGCTTTCTGGGCGAGATGAGCCTGCTGTCGGGGCAGAGCGCGTTCCTCACGGCAGCGGTGACCCAGCCGCTCAAGTACATCACGATCGATCGCGAGGCTCTCCGGACACTGCTCTTTGAGGACGGTCAGCTGAGCGACCTCCTGCTCGCCACGTTCTCGGCGCGGCGCGACTCCCTGCAAGCCATTCAGGGCATCGGCATCGAGATCATCGGCCCACGCACATCTGTCCAGACATCGCGGACGGTCGACTTCGCACGAACCAACCGCCTCCCCTTCACGTGGCGCGATCCCGCCCACGATCCTGCCGCCGCCGCTCGGATCGCCGGTCTCGACGACGCCAGCCTGCCCCTGGTCGTGTTGCCCGGCGGGACGGAACTGTTGGGGCAGTCGCCGGGCCAGATCTCGCGTGCACTGGGCGTGGGCCGCGAGCTTGCACCACTGGAGCGGGTCGACCTGCTGGTGGTCGGAGCCGGCCCCGCCGGGCTGGCCGCCGCGGTCTACGGAGCGTCCGAGGGACTGGACACGCTCGTCATCGAGAGCACCGCCCTGGGCGGCCAGGCGGGTACATCTCGCCGGATCGAGAACTACCTCGGATTCCCCGCAGGCATCACCGGTACCGAGTTGACCGGGCGAGCGATCACCCAGGCCCGGAAGTTCAACGCCCGCACCGCCACCCCTTACCGGGCCGCCTCCCTGGAACCCACCGACGGTGGCTACGCCGTCCGGCTGGAGGAGGGGCCGACCGTGGTCGCGCCGACCGTGCTGCTGGCCACAGGCGCGCAGTACCGGCGGCTACCGGTCGAAACCCTATCCGAGTATGAGGGCCTGAGCGTGTTCTACTCGGCCGGCCCAGCCGAGGGCCAGCTCTGCGGCGCGTCTCGCGTCGGCGTTGTCGGCGGAGGAAACTCCGCTGGGCAGGCGGCGATCTGGCTGGCTCGCGGCGGGGCTCTCGTGACGCTGCTCCACCGCCGCGCAGACCTCGGCGAGACGATGTCCGACTACCTGATCCACGATCTCGAACGCTGGGGTGTGGTCGTCCGCGACCGTAGCGAGATTGCCGCACTGCATGGCGAAGACGGAGTGCTCAGGCAGGTCACCCTGACCGACGGCGAGCAGGTACCGCTGTCGTTCTTGTTCCTCTTCCTGGGAGCAAAGCCGTGCACCGACTGGCTCGAAGGCGCCGTCGCGCGTGATCAAAAGGGCTTCGTGCTCACCGGCGATGCAGCCGGCGCGGACAACCTGCTGGAGACCAGCCTGCCGGGCGTGCTCGCCGCCGGCGACGTTCGGTCCGGTTCGATCAAGCGCTGCGCGACCGCCGTCGGCGAAGGCGCGATGGCGATCCA
>JAWVEC010000262.1:0-5319 GCA_033856975.1 Gaiellales bacterium | reverse complement strand
GCAGCGGGCCGGGGCGGCCGAGGAAGTAGCCCTGGGCGCGGTCGACGCCCATCTCGCGCAGCCGCTGGAGCGTCTGCTCGTCCTCCACCCCCTCGGCGATGGTCGTTTGCCCGAAGCCGTGGGCGAGATCGACGATCGCGCGCACCAGTCGCTGATCGGGCTCGCTTGTCAGGAGGTCACGAACGAAGTCGATGTCGATCTTCAGCGTGTCGGCGGGCAGGTGCTTCAGGTAGGTGAGGCCGCCGAACCCGGTGCCGAAGTCGTCGAGGGCGAAGCCGCAGCCGAGTGCCTTGAGTTGCTCGGCGAAGGCGCGCCCGGCGTCCAGGTCGCTGGCAACAGCCGTCTCGGTGACCTCGAACACGAGCAGCTTGGGATCGGCGCCGGACTCCTCCAGGGCGCGCTCGACGGCGGCCAGGATCGCGGGGTCGCCGATCGACAGGCCGGAGAGGTTGATCTCCACGGGGGTGCCGCCGGCCGCCAGCGCCGCGGCCTGGCCGATCACCCACGTGTCGATCTCGCCGATCAGTCCATAGCGCTCCGCGGCGGGAAGGAACTCGCCGGGTGAGACGAACGTGCCATCGCGCTCGCGCATGCGGATCAGCAGCTCGCGCTGGACGGTCTCGCCCGAAGACAGGTCCACGATCGGCTGGGCGAACAGCACGAGCCGATCCTCGTCGAGCGCGTCGCGGATGCGGCTCAGCCAGCCCGCGTCGGCGACCGCCGCGTCGAGCTGCGCCTCGCGCGCCTTCTGATCGCCGATGTCGACGATCTGCGAGAACAGCCGGGTAACCGCTCCTGACGCGTCCTCCACGCCGGAGCCGTGCACCGAGGCCCACACAAGCGTGCCATCCGGGCGTGCGTATCGCTTCTGTAGATCGCGGAAGCACCCACCGCCAGTCACCTCGCCGCGCGCGTCGCTGCTGAGCGACAGGTCGTCTGGGTGTGTGATCTCGTCGGACGTGAGCTCCAGCAGCGCGTCGCGCGTGCGACCGACCATCCGGCAGAGCGCGTCGTTCACACGCAGGTAGCGGCCGTCGCTCGGGCGCTCTATCGCCATCCCGATCGGCGCGTCGTCGAACCCCTTGCGAAACAGGCTCTCGGACTCGCCGCGCGCGCGCTCGGCCTCGCGTAGCCGCGTTTCGCCGGCTACGAGTGCCTCGCCTGCCTCGACCCGCCGGCTTACGTCCAGCGTCACGCCCACCACCGCGATCAGGCGACCGTCCGCATCCTGAACACCCGCGGTGCGGAAGTGGCCGGCGAACGTGGAGCCGTCCTTGCGCCTGAGCCTCAGCTCGCCCTCCGCGGAACCGTGCTGATTCACCTGGGCGACCAGCTCGGCAAAACGCTGCTCCTCGCCCTCGGCGACCAGGAATCCGATGCCGGCGTGTCCGATCGCTTCCTCGGCCGTCCACCCGTAGAGCCGCTCCGCCCCGCGGTTCCAGTACTCGATCTCGCCCTCGGGAGAGCGCACGATCACAGCCGCGTCGAGCGCCTCGAGCACGTCGGGCGCGGACAGCAGCGCAAGCGCGCGAGCGGGACCGCGGCGCTCGCCGGCCGGCCCGTTCCACGGCACGAGCGGTTGCTCGACGTGCGCGGCACGCACAGCAGACGCCGCAACAGAGGTCGGGCGTTTCGGGCACATCTGTCTCCATCGACCGGAGCGGGTCGCGCCAGGAGCCGGCGACGGGAACCTAGGCCCTCAAGAATCAAGGGCGGTCGTCGATAGATCCCTAATGGAGCATTGAGGCTGACGCTGTTCGTGGGTCCTACGGGAATGACCGAGCGCGTAACGCCACTCTTGATCCTCTGACTCAACCGCGGCGTCCTGCGTCGCAGTTACGGAGAATCACGTGGTCAGACAGGCTGGCATGACGGGCTCTCGCCCTTCGCGCCGCCTCGTCGCCCTCGTCGGCGCGTACCTCGCCGCGTATGCGGGCTGGCAGCTATTCCGCTGGGGCGGGTCGAGCGCCAAGGAGCTAATCGGCGACCTTGCCTTCCTGCCTGTCTACGCAGGCGCGGCCTTGATGGCCTGGAAGGCGTCCCGCCGCTGCGCGGGCGTGCCCCGGCTTCGTTCTGCGTGGCGGCTGATCGCCGTGGGGCTGGCGTTCTACCTGCTGGGGATCCTGCTGCAGTCCTATTACGAGATGTTTGCCGCCTCGAAGCCGTATCCCTCGCTGGCCGATCCCGCCTACCTGATGTGCTATCCGTTCGCGCTCGCCGGCCTCCTGCGCTTTCCCTACACCGGCGGGTCACGAAGCCAGAGCCGCCGAAGCCTGATCGATTGCGCCACGGTCGCGATCGCCGGCGGGGCGGTGATCTGGTACGTGGTCCTGGGACCCACCACGCTCGTCGCTGGGGCGACCTGGCCCCAGACCCTGGTCTCGGTGGGCGCGCCCGTCGGAGACTTAATGCTGATCGTCGGGCTCGCGACGGTGCTCCTCCGACGCACTGTGCCCTCCAGCGGGCTTGCGCTGCGGGTGCTAGCCGCCGGCCTCGTTTTCTGGGTGGCCGCGGATCTCGTGTATAGCTGGACGTCCCTGCACTCCGGCTACAGCGGCGGCGATCCCGTCGACATGCTCTACATGGTCGCCCTCGGCCTCTTCCTGATCGGAGGAGCGGCGCAGCGCAGGCCCACGCCAGCGGACGGCATGGCGACGGCAACGAGGGCTTGGCGACCCAGTTGGCTGCCATGGTTCGGCGTGGGGCTCGCGTTCGCCCTGCTGGGGTTCGCGCTGCGCCACGATGCCTTCGTCCCGGCGGGAGGCTTGTTCATCTCGGCAGCGGCTGTCGTCGTGCTCGTGGCGGTGCGGCAGTTCTTCGCCCAGCACGAGCTCCTGGGCACTCACCGCGAGCTCGAGCTGGCTCACGAGGAGCTCGCCGCGCTCGCCACGACGGACCCAGTCACGATGCTGCCCAACCACCGCGCACTTGTCACGGCCATCGACGAAGAGCTATCGCGCTCACGGCGCCAGGACCTGGGCTTCGCGCTCGTTTTCTTCGACGTCGACCATTTCAAGCTGTTCAACGACAGCGTCGGCCATGCGGCTGGTGACACGGCGCTCAGGGAGCTCGGCGAAGTGGCCCGGAGCTGCCTACGCGACATGGATGCGGTCGGGCGCTGGGGCGGCGAGGAGTTTGTCGCGCTGCTCCCCGAAGCCGACGGTGACGCGGCCATGGTGGTGACACAGCGGCTGCGGGCCGCGATCGCCGCGCACAGCTTTTCTGTGGCAGAGCGGCCTCATCTGACCTCCTCATTCGGCGTGGCGGTCTATCCCGCGGATGGCGTGACGCGCGCGCAGCTCATCGAGGCTGCGGACCAGGCGATGTACGCGGCCAAACGCTTCGGCCGCAATCAAGCGTTCGCCGCGGGCGATCCCGTGGTCGAGGCGCTGGGCGCAGGGTCCCATCGCGACCCCGCGCGCGACGAGGACGCGCTCAGCGGTTCGGTCGAAGCCCTGGCGCTGCTGCTGGACGAGCGCGACAGCAACACCGGCGCCCACGCGTCCGACGTCGCGGAGCTTGCCGGCCGGCTGGGGGTCGAGCTGGGCTGCGATCAGTCGCAACTGTCCGCCGTCCGTATGGCCGCTCGCCTGCACGACATCGGCAAGGTCGCTGTTCCCGACTCAATTCTCATCAAGCCCGGTGCGCTGACGGATGCCGAGTGGGCCTTGATGAAGCGACACCCGATCGTCGGCGGGGACGTCCTGAGCCTCATCCCGGCATTGCGGTCGATCGCCCCGTTGGTGCGTGCACATCACGAGCGCTGGGATGGGACTGGCTATCCAGATCGACTTGCGGGCGACGACATACCGCTCGTGGCCCGCATCCTGTCCGTTGCGGACGCGTTCGACGCGATGGTTTCGCAGCGCCCCTATCGCGGGCGGATGAGTGAAGCGGATGCGCTGACCGAGGTCACCCGCGTCGCGGGGACGCAGTTCGACCCGCGTGTCGTGGCGGCCTTGGAGCGGATGGTCGACTTGCAGACCATTACGTCATCCGCCGGCAACACCGCGAATCCCATCGTCGCTTCGTAGCGAGCGCGACGGACCAACCGCCTGACGGTTCGGGCGGGCGCCCCGATGAGCTGGCGCCCGCCGTCCTTCACGGCCTCAGTAGTTGAGCGTCCCGACCACGTGTTCGGTGACCACGTTCGAGTCCTTCGGCTGCGTGCCGGTGAACGTGGCAGAGCCGGTGGCGCCCTTCGTGCTGCCGGTGCCGCCGGTGGTTTGCGTGCTACCGCTGACGGAGAAGCTGCCGTCGGGGTTCGCCGTGCCCGTCCCCGAGCCCTTGGCGATCGTCGAGCCGAGCGGCCCGAAGCTCACTGCCTTGACCGTGAAGCTGCCGGGAGCGGGGTACGTGGTCAGCGCGCGAAGAGCGCCGTGGAACGCCTTGCCGCAGACTTTGCCGTCCACCGTGCCCGCATTCGTGCTGCTGCCGCTGGCCGGCGGGCTGCCGCTGTTGACCGCGACTTGCGCCAGCCGCACCGTCAGGTCGACAGTGCAGTGGTGCTTCTTCGACTTCGCGACGCTCGGCAGCGCCGAGATGCCTCCTACGAGCGCGACCGCGACCAGAGCAATGCCTACACGCTTCAACATCCGGACCTCCCCGTTCCGAGCAGGCCGGACGCCCGCTCCCGGCGCGACGCTAACCGGCCCCGGCGGCGCGTGCAAGATTGGCGCCCACCGGGCACGAGGCCGTGACGCGACGTGGTTGTTACCCTTGGCTCGTGGTGAAGACTCGCTCCTCCGGCCTCCGCCACGGCGTGATCGCGCTCGCTGCGGCGGCCAGTCTCGGAGCCGCTGCGCTGCCCGCAGCCGCAGCCCCCGCGGCGCATGCCGCCGGGTCGTGCTCGGCTCCGCGTTACCCCGGCAACGGCTACTTCACGTCCCTGCGCGTCACGCGAACCAGTTGCGCCAAGGGCCGGAAGGTGGCGCGGGCCCACTACCACTGTCGCACGGCGCACGGTGTCAGCGGCCGCTGTCACCACGCCGTCCTCGGTTACCACTGCACGGAATACCGTCCGGCAAGTGCGCGGATCCCGACGCAGTACAACTCGCGCGTGACCTGCAAGAGCGGGAGTCGCCGGGTCGTCTTCGTCTATCAGCAGAACACCTGACAGGAGCCGCCTCAGCCCTATGGAGTGAGGCCCATTCCCTCCAGCAGGTACGGTCCAAGCGTTGGCGCGAAGACCAGGTTCATGTGGTTGGTGTCTCGGTAGACGTATGCGCCGCCTATCACCGGGAAGCAGTGCGTGGAGTCGCAGAAGTAGCTCGTGAGGTCGATCAGGTGTACGCGGGGCTCGGATTGCGCAGCCGCCCC
>JAWVEC010000261.1:0-2946 GCA_033856975.1 Gaiellales bacterium | reverse complement strand
CTGCCCGACGGCGGGACGGTCGAGAAGCAGGTTCCGGCCGAGCTCCGCGAGCGACTCTGCCTCGACGACGATCACCTCGACAAGCTGAGTCGCCTCGCGGCACGCTGCGAGGAGGTCTACGGACCGGCTCGCGACATCGAATGGGCGATCGCGGGCGACGAGCTCTACTTGCTGCAATGCCGGGCGGTCACTCGAGGCAACGACCCGGCGCCAGCCTCCGTGGCGAAGCCCGGCGCCCCGGTCGAGGCCGTGAAGGAGGTGCCGTTGTTCGCGGACCTCAGTCCCGGCGATCTCGAGCAGATCACGAGCCTGTTCAAGGAGCGGCGCTTCACCGAGGGCGAGACGGTCACCAGGGAGGGATCGGGCGGAGCCGCGTTCTTCCTGATCCACTCCGGAGAGGCGACGGTCTCGGTCCGCGGCCAGCCGCGCCCCGGGCTGAAGGCCGGCGACTACTTCGGCGAGATCGCCCTGATCGACGGCGGCACCCGCGCGGCGACGGTCACCGCCGCCAGCGATCTCGTCTGTTATGGGCTCACGTACTGGGAGTTCCGCCCGCTGGCGCAGGGGAACGCGGCAATCGCCTGGGCGCTGCTGCAGTCGCTGGCCAAGCGTCTGCGGGACGAGCACGAGGCGCCAACTCGCTCCTGACGCGCCGCTCCGCGCAGCGAGATGGCGACCTGCTCCGGGCGGTCCATCGCCTGGTGCAGGCCGCCCGCCCTCCGAGCGCTACGGGTTGAACTCGGTGAGCGTGCGCTGGGCTCCGGTGACAGGATCGGTGAAGTTCCCCACGGCCCAGGCCTGACCGGTGCTCCGGTCGGCCGCGGCTCCGGTGAGGGTGGCCTGCGAGCCCGGGCTCGGGCTGGCGACGAGACTCCAGCTCGTGCCGTTCCAATGCTCGATAAGGGTCGAAGGGCTGCCGGTGGTCCCGTTTTGGGTCTGTCCCACCGCCCAGATATCGCTGGCGGACACGGGGGCGAGGCCACCCACGGGGTTGGACAGCGTTCCGGGCGGGGTCGGGCTGGGCACCACCGTCCAGCGAGTGCCGTTCCAGTGCTCTATCAGCGTCGCCGCTCCGCTGTTGCCTCCCGCCCACACGTTGGTGCTGGAGAGAGCCGCCACGCTGAGCAGGCCGGCCTGAACACCTGCGCCGCTGGGGCTGGGCACGATGCGCCAGGCCGTGCCATCCCAGTGCTCAATCAGAGTCCGGAAGACATTTTGGTCATTTTGGAAGTCGCCCACGGCCCAGACGTTGCTCGCCGAGACGGCGGCCACGGCGACGAGGAGGTTGTTCCGGGCGCTGGCATTGGGGCTGGGCACCACACTCCATGTGTGGCCGTTGAAGTGCTCGATAAACGTCTGCGCGGTGCCGGTGGCCGCGGCGGTGCCGACGGCCCAGACGTCGCGGGAGGACAAGGCAGCCACCCCGTTGAGCGTCGTGCCTGATCCCGCGGCGGGATTATCGGCCTGCGCCCATGTGTGACCGTTCCAGTGCTCGATCACCGCTCCGCCGAAGCGTTGTCCCACGGCCCACACAGCGTCCGTTGACGCCGCCGCGACCCCATTGAGCACGTCGAAGTTGTTCGGGCCGGCCGCGATCGTCCAGGCCGAGCCGTTCCAATGCTCTCTGAGCGGCTGAGTGTTGCCGTTGCCATCATCAGCAGAGCCGACGGCCCATACGTCGCCGGCCGAGATGCTGGCCACGGAGCTGAGCAGGTTATTGCCCGGGGAGGCGAGGGGGTTCGGGACCACTGTCCAGGGCGAAGGCCCGGCCAGTGGCTGAGCCTGCGCGGACCCCTGCGCGGCGAAGCCGAGAATGACCAGCAGCGACGCGGCCAACATGGCCGGCCGGAACGCCGGCTTAACTCCACGCCCAACCAGGTAAAGGAATCGGGGCACGTATCGGCCTTTCTGTCGCCGAGCGGATGTCAGTTCAATGTCAGCCGCAACGGCGTTGCGAGCTGCTCAAGCGGCACGATGGCCGCATCGCCGTCGCAATTGCAATTGGACAATGGTCGTAGGACCCCGCTGCACTCCGGGATGGAGTGCCTGGCACCGGGCGATACCGCGCGTGCGTCAGCGCGCGGTCAGGCGCACGACGGGCAACTGCCGGTCGGTCTTCTGCTCATAGCCCGCGAACCGCGGCTGGGCGGCCGTGATGCGCTCCCAGGCGGCCGTGCGCTCCGCACCCGTTAGCGTCTCCGCCGTCGCGGCGGCCTTGCGGCCCTGCATCTCCACCTCGACGCGATCGGGGTGGGCGGCAATGTTGTAGATCCAGGACGGGTGGCCAGCGGTCCCGCCGCGCGAGGCGACGACGAGCCACGAGTCATCCCCGTCGGGAAACGCCATCACGACCGCGGTGCGCGGCTGACCGCTTTTGGCGCCGATCGTATGCAGGTGCAGCAGTGGCTGCCCGGACATCTTGTTGCCGGTGAGCCGGTGGACCCAGCGGGCGACGGTCATGAGGCCGCGGCCGAGCGCGCCGCTCGGCGGCGCCTTGGTCCCGCGCGTCCCCGCGGGTGGGATCTCGATCGTCATGCGGCGCAGTCTCTCATCCGCCCAGGACGCCGGCGAGCGCGTCTCCGCGGAAACGCGATCGGCACGCCCGGAGGCGACGCTCGGTCAGGTTCCGGTGTAGCCGGGGGACTCCCCGCGACGTTCCAGCCAGTCGCGCCGCCGCTCGAACGGCAGGTCGACGTATTCCTGCATCGCCCGGACGCCGTCGTCGGACAGCATCGTGTCCAAAAAGCAGGCGCTCTCGACTTCGAGGCCGGCCTGGAGATGCGTGTCGCTGCCTGCGTAGACCGAGAGCTTAACCGCCGCGATCGCCCGCGGCGGCAGCTCCGCGAGCTCGCCGGCCAGCTCGCGCGCGCGGGCGAGTGCATTGTCGGCGAGCTCGTGCACGATGCCTAGTTCCAGGGCGACGGCGGGTGCCACCACGCGGGAGCG
>JAWVEC010000260.1:0-3900 GCA_033856975.1 Gaiellales bacterium | reverse complement strand
GAGCTCGGCGCGCACCTCGACATGATCGCCTGGTCGCGAGCTCGGCCGCTCATAGGTGATCGAGCCAGCATCGCTGACGGGTGCGCTCATGAACAGGTTCCATGGGCTGAGCACAAACGGAAACGGTGGCAGCCCCGCCGACTCCAACGCGGACGCGAAGTTGTCGGCACAGTTGCGGTGGCCGGCGGCCCCCACCCGTTCGTACATCTGCGCGCTGCAGGCTGCGATCAACGTGTCGTGCCGGCCCGGCGACGTGTCCCCGACGACGGTCAGTATCGGCCGGTAGCGGTTGGTGAGCAGCACGTCGCCAACCTCGAAGTAGATCCGCTCCAGCACCTCGCGGCAATGCTCCATCGAGAGGAACTCCCCCACGGCATCCGACGCAACGGCCCAGGTGTCGACCACCTGCGTCCCGGTCAGGTTCACGATCCTCGCAAGCTCGCCCGCACGCAGCTGGATGGCAAGGCCGCGCCCGGCGGGAATCCGGCGGGCGACAGCGTCGGTGCGATCATCGGACCCCATCGGGACGCCATCCTATGCCGAGATCGCCGGGCGCCGAGCAGGTTCGCTCACTCGCGGCGGAGGCGCTCCGCGAAACCGGTGGTGGGAGCGTGAACGTTGAGCAATCGCAGCTCGCCGCCGCCCACGTTGCGGAAGCCGTGCACCGTACCGATTGGTGCGGCGACGAAGCTGCCGGGGCCGGCACGCAGCGTCTCGCCGCCAACCGTGAACTCCGCCTCTCCGTCGAGCACGAAGAAGCAGTCCGCATGGTCTGCGTGGGTGTGCGGGTCGACGCCCTCGAAATCGGGCCCGAAGCGGAGCTCGATCACCTCGAGCGCGGGCAGTTCGCAGAGGATGCGGTGGTTCCGCCCGCCGCGCCGAAGCCACTCGCCGCCGTCGGGCGCGATCGCGATCCCGTCCATCTCAACTCACCTCCAAGGTCGACGGAGGCATCGAAGCACGGATGACGGCGGGATCGAGCTACTCAGGCTCGCCCTGGCGCGGCAGGATGCCGGCCAGCGCCGTGTCCACCAACCGGCGGGCGAAACGGTCGTTGAGCGGCGCGTGGCCGTGGAACAGCCGGTGATAGAGGGGGCCCCACAGCAGGTCGAGTGCGACCTCGACGTCGGTGTCGGCGGGAATCTCTCCGCGGGCGATGGCGCGCGCGAACATCGCCCGTGCCTGGTCGCGGCGCGGCTTGAGGAAGTTTGCCCGGTAGGCGTGGCCGAACTCGGGATCGTTCGCGGCCTCGGCCAGAAGGTCGATCAGGATGCGGGCGGACGGCGCCGCCGCCGCCAGCCGCACCCAGGGGCGCACCAGCGCCAGCATGTCGCCGCGCAGCGTGCCGGTCGGGCGCTTGGCCGGGCCGGGGGCATCCCACTCCGCATACAGCGCGTCCAGCGCGAGCAGCTCCTTCGAGTCCCACCAGCGGTAGATGGTGGCCTTGCTGACGCCCGCCCGGTCGGCGACGGCGTCCATGCTCGTCCCGCCCAGGCCGCGCTCCTTGAGCAGGTCGAAGGCGGCCTGCAGGATCGCCTGCTTGCGCGCCTCGCTGCGCGGTCGCCCGCGTCGCAGCGCAGTGCCGGTGGAATCGCTCATCGGTTGCCTCCTCTCGCTTGCCTCGATCTAACGATACTATCATAAACGATACGACTAGTTTCGTATATGTGCTACGATCGGCGCGATAGTGTCCCCATGAAGGAGGAACGACGATGCAAACCACGCAGCTACCAACCACACAGCTCGGCGAGACCGGGCTCGAGATCACCCGCGTCGGGTTCGGCGCCTGGGCGATCGGAGGCGGCGGATGGGAGTTCGGCTGGGGCGCCCAGGAGGACGACGAGTCGATCGCAGCGATTCACCGTGCGCTCGAGCAGGGCGTGAACTGGATCGACACGGCTGCCGCGTATGGCTTCGGCCACTCCGAAGAGGTCGTCGGGCGCGCCCTGGCGGAGCTCGACGACGATCAGCGCCGCCCGTATGTGTTCACCAAGGCGTCGCTGGTGCGGGGCGCCGGCGGCCGCGTCGTCAACAACCTGAAGCGCGACTCGATCCTGCGCGAGGCCGGAGACAGCCTGGAACGGCTCGGCGTGGACGCGATCGACCTCTACCAGATCCACTGGCCGATCCCCGACGCGGACATCGAGGAGGGCTGGTCGGCCCTCGCCGAGCTGAAGGATCAGGGACTCGTCCGCCACATCGGCGTCTCCAACTTCAGCGTCGAACAGCTGCGACGGATCCAGCAGATCGCTCCGGTCGAGACGCTGCAGCCGCCCTACTCGCTGGTTGCGCGGGAGATCGAGCAGGAGCTGCTGCCGTTCGCCGAGCGCGAACGGATCGGCGTGATCGTCTACTCGCCGATGGGATCGGGCCTGTTGACCGGCGCGATGACCCGCGAGCGGATCGCGAGCATGCCCGACGACGACTGGCGCAAGCGCAGCGAGCGCTTCCAGGAGCCACAGCTGTCGAAGCATCTGGCGCTGGTGGAGCGGCTGAAGGCGGTCGCCGATCGCCTCGACACGACGCCGGGAGCGGTCGCGGCCGCATGGACGCTGCACAACCCGGCAGTGGACGGCGCGATCGTCGGATTCCGCCGCCCCGATCAGGTCGACCCGATCATCACCGCGGCACACCTGGAGCTGGACAAGGACGACATCGCGACGATCGAAGGGAGGGCGTGAGATGGCCACCACCGCAACGACAACCGGGATCGGCTTCGTCGGCCTCGGACACATGGGCGGCAACATGGCAGCCCGATTGCTCGCCGCGGGCTACCCGGTCTACGGCGAGGAACGAAGCCATCAGCATGCGCAACAGCTGATCGACGATGGCCTGCAGTGGCGCGATACGCCGCGCCAGGTGGCCGAGGCTGCCGACATCGTCTTCACCTCCGTGCCTGACGACGACGCGCTGGAAGCGGTCGCCTCGGGCGCCGACGGCATCCTGGCCGGCCTCGCCGCCGACCAGGTCTGGGTCGACGTGAGTACCGTCAGCCCGCGCGCAAGCCGCCGTCTGGCCGAGCGCGTGCGCGCGCAGGGAGCGGCCATGCTCGACGCGCCGGTCTCGGGAAGCGTCCCCCAGGTGCAATCCGGAACGCTCACGATCATGGTGGGAGGAGACGAGGGCGCGTACGCGCGCGTCGAGCCGGTTCTGCGCGAGCTGGGCACGCCCACCCACATCGGCGAGAACGGGCAGGGCCTGGTGCTCAAGCTCGCGATCAACATCAGCCTCGCCGTTCAGATGCTGGCTTTCGCCGAGGGCGTGCTGCTGGCCGAGCGCTCCGGCATCGATCCCAACCTGGCCATCGAGGTGATGACCCAGAGCCCGATCGGCTCGCCAATGCTGAAGGCGCGCGCCGGGCTGCTCCTCGACCTGCCGGACGAGGCGTGGTTCAACATCGGCCTGATGCAGAAGGATGTAGCGCTCGCCCTCGACGCCGGCCGCCAGCTGCACGTACCTCTGCCGTCCGCCGCCACCGCCGACCAGCTGCTCACCGTCGCCCGAGGGTCGGGCTACGAACAACGCGACCTGGCAGCGCTGTTCGAGGTGCTGGCCCACATGGCGGCTGACACCCCCGCACGAACAACGCGCCGTGGCTGACCCTGCCGACGACGCCTAACCCCGGTCGTTCGCCGCGGCGCGATGCGCCGCGAGGCAGACGATGGCCAGGATTCCAGCAGCCAGCGCGAGCGACGCCACCGCAGCAACCTTGATCACCAGCAGAGCGCCGATGGCCGCGCCCAGCAGCATCGCGGCGACCGAGACCAGGCGCGGGCCGGTGTTCGCCCCCGAACCGCCGGCGAGCTGTGAGTCCGAGGCGATGCCGGTCAGCGTCAGCGTGAGCACGGTCGTGGTGAGATCCGGCACGGCCAGCCGGCGGGCGGTCGCATTCTGGACTCC
>JAWVEC010000259.1:0-6806 GCA_033856975.1 Gaiellales bacterium | reverse complement strand
GCGCAGCTCCACCCCCGCCTGAACAGCGACATCCTGCTGGCGGCGGCGCTGCTGCACGACGTGGGCCGCACCGAGACGTTCCGGCCGGGGGTGACGATCTCGGTCTCGGACGAGGGCCGGCTGATCGGGCACGTGCTGGCCGGAGTCCGCATGATCGACGCGGCCGCCCGCGAAACGGGCCTGGACGAGGAGACGCTACTGGCACTGCTGAACGCCGTCGCGGGCCACCACGGCTCGCTCGAGGGCCGCCGGCTGGAGACGCCCGAGGCGGTCTGCCTGCACCACGCGAACCAGCTCGACGCTCGCGTCGGCGAGGCGCTCTAGCGGGGTCTGGCGGTGCTCGAGTACTACGACCGGCGCGCGGCCGAGTACGACCAGTGGTACATGGGCACCGGGCTGTACGCCGATCGCGACCGGCCCGGCTGGCACGAGGAGCGTGACAGGCTGTGCGCGCTGCTGGCCGCGCTGCCGCCGGCAGCGACGCTGGACGTGGCCTGCGGCACCGGCTTTCTCACCCGTCACCTGCCGGGAGCGGTGACCGGCCTCGACCACAGCGAGCGGATGCTTGCGATCGCCCGGGAGCGGCGGCCGGACGGCCGCTTCGTGACCGGCGACGCGCTCGCCCTGCCCTTCGCCGACTGGGAGTTCGAGCGCGTCACGGCCGGCCACTTCTACGGCCACCTGGACGTGGCGGGGCGCGCCCGCTTCGTCGCGGAGGCGGCGCGGGTCGGCCACGAGCTGGTGGTGATCGACTCCCACGTCCAGCCCGGCCACGAGGCGGAGGAGTGGCAGGAACGCACGCTCAACGACGGCTCGACCCACACCGTCTACAAGCGCTACTTCACCGGCCCGGCACTGGCGGATGAGCTGGACGGCGGAGAGGTGCTGCTGGACGGCGACTGGTTCGTCGTCGTGCGAACCGGCCGGCCCGGCATCTGACCGGCTTAGAAGCTCAGCGACCGCCGAAAAGCCGCGAGAACCAGTTCCGCTTGCCGGTGCCCTGGACCAGGTCGGGGGCGATCCGCTCGGTCATCTCGTGCACGTCGGTGCGCAGCCGGTCGTCCAGGCTGGCCTTCTCGCCGCTCACGTCCAGGCTCTCGACCTCGCGGTGTGGCGGTAGCGCGCGCACCTCATCCGGCGACAGGTCGAGCCGGATGTGGCCCTGGGCGATGCCGGTCACGTGCTCGTAGGAGACGAACCGGTTGGGCCTGGCGCCGATATCGATCTCGAACCCCTCGAAGATGTCGGCGCCGCGGTCGCCGACGCCCTGTTCGACGTCACCCACGTCGCTGCCGTCGGCGGCCAGCACGCGCCAGCCCTCCTCGACCTCGATCCAGGCCAGCTCGAATCCCTCGTCCGCGTGCTCGTCCATCGATCCGCCTTTCGTCCGGTGTCTCGCGCCGTACGCTACACGTTGAAGCGCACGTTCAAGACGTCGCCGTCCTTGACCACATAGTCGCGCCCCTCGACCCGCAGCCAGCCGCGGCGCTTGGCCTCCGCCTCGCCACCCGCCTCCACCAGCTTGTCCCACTCGATCACCTCGGCCCGGATGAACCCGCGGGCGAGGTCGGTATGGATCTTGCCGGCCGCCTCCTGCGCGTTCTGGCCGCGGCGGATCGTCCACGCCCGCGTCTCCTTCTCGCCTGAGGTGAAGAACGGGATCAGGTCGAGCGCGGCATAGGCGGCCAGGCTGACCAGGTCGAGCGCGGCCTGCTCGATGCCGAGATCGTCCAGGAAGGCCTGCCGGTCGGCGCTGTCCAGCTCGGCGATCTCGGCCTCCAGCTTCGCGTTCAGCGCGATCGTCTGGATGCCGCGCTCGGCGCCGAACGCGCGCAGCCGCTCGACGCTGTCGGCGTTCCCGGACTCATCGACGTTGGCGACGTACAGGGCCGGCTTCGCAGTCAGCAGGTCGAGCGCGTCGGGCAGCTGCTCGCCCAGCGCTCGGGCGGGCCGTCCCTCCTCGAGCGCGGCGGCCAGTCGCTCGAGCTGCTCCCGCTCGGCGACAGCCGTCTTGTCTCCCGATTTCGCGGTCTTCGCGACCCGCTGCAGCCGCCGCTCGACCACCGCCTGGTCGGCGAACACCAGCTCCAGCTCGACCGTCTCCGCGTCGTCGACGGGATCGACGCGACCCTCGGAGTGCGGCACCTGCTCATCCGTGAAGCAGCGCACAACCAGCAGCAGCGCGTCCGTGGTGCGCATGTGCGCCAGCAGCTCGTTGCCGAGCCCCTCACCGCGCTTGGCGCCCCGTACCAGCTTCGTCAGGTCGGCCACCTCGAGCGTGGCCGCCACCACCCGCTTCGACTTGGATACCCGCGCCAGCTCGGCCAGCCGCGGATCCCGCACGTCGGCCACGCCCTGTCCGGCGTCTGCCGCCACGGCACTGCCGGCCAGGCAGCGAAGCGTGGTGGTGACGCCCGACCAGGGCAGTCCCAGCATGCCCAGAACCGGCACGGCTACGTAACCGCCAGAGCGACGCCGCCGGTCAGCGCGCCGACCGCGACGCCGGCGGCCACGTCACCGGCGTGGTGGGCTCCGACGTACAGCCGCGAGAGGCACATGGCCGCGGCCAGCGCCGCCCACAGCGGCGCCAGCTGGGGCCGGGCCTGGCTCAGCACGATCGCCGCGGCGGTCGACATGGCGGCATGGCTGGACGGGAACGAGCTCGAGGACGGCAGCGGGATCAACGCGTCGTCGGCAGCCGGCCGCTCGCGTCCCACCGTCAGCTTGACGCCGTAGTTGGCGGCCAGCGTCCCCCACACCGTGACCGCCGTACGCAGCGGCCGCGGCTGGGTCAGCCCCAGCGCGACCCAGCCCAGGCCGTGGTTGCCGGCCGTGGTGTAGGCGACCACGACGCGGTCGGCAAGCGGGCGCGGAGCTCTCAGAATCCGACCTTGCCGACGTGCATCTCGCGGCGGACGTAACAGATCTTGGAGACGTCGACGTGGTGGCCGGTGTCCTCGGACGTGAACTCGACGATGCCGGTGCCGGCCGCCAGCGCCGTCTCCAGCCGGCCCCACTCCAGGTCGGGCAGCTTGGCGCTGATGATCAGCCCACCGTCGAATCCGATCTCAACCCGCGATTCAGTCATGCTCGTTCCCTTCAGGTAGTTGCACCAGCTCGACCAGCACGCCGTCCACGCTATGGGGGTGGATGAAGGCGACCTTGAGCCCGAACAGCCCCGACCGCGGCGTCTCGTCGATCAGCTCCGCCCCGGCCGCGCCCGCATCGCGCAGCGCGCTCTCGATGTCCGCCACCCGCAGCGCGACGTGGTGCATGCCCGGTCCCCGCCGCTCCAGGAAGCGCCCGACAGGGGTATCGGCGGCGAGCGGTCGCAGCAGCTCGATGCGGCCGCTGCCGACCAGCATCGTGACCGCCTCGACGCCTTGATCGGGCATCGTCTCGCGATGCTCGAGCCGGGCGCCGAGCAGCTTTCCGTACGTTGCTATGGCCGATTCGAGATCTGCGACCGCATGCCCGATATGATGGATGCTCAACGCACGCATCCGAGCAGGATAGTGCGAGGGTCGAGAACGCGACACGCGAACGGGGGGAGCACGATGGGTTTTCTGGACAAGATCAAGCAGCAGGCCACCGACGTTGCCAGCACGGTGGTCGAGAAGACACAGGAGACGGCCAAGACCGGCCAGCTGCAGATGCAGCTTCGCAGCCTCAAGAGCGAGGAGAAGGAGAGCCTGGCCGACCTGGGTGTGGCTCTGATGGCGCTGGGAGACATCCCCGGCGCGCTCTCCGAACAGGCGGCCGCGGTGCGGTCGGTGCGCGAGCGGATCGCGGCCAAGGAGGCCGAGATCGCTGACGTGCGCGAAGGCGACGACGTGTCATCCACCGCGACGGGAGAGACGGTCGAGAGCGACGCCGAGGAGGTCGTGGAGGCTCCGCAGGCGTCATCGACGGACGACAGCCCCGCGGTCTAGCAGGGACAAACCGCCGGATCCCTCCGGTCAGTCGCCGGTGGTCTCGGTGAGCGGGTCGCTGCGCAGCACCGGCTCGCGCACGTGCCCGTTCTCGGCGGCCGCGGGAGGCAGCGCGACGTCGGGAGGCAGCGCGACGCCGATCTGACCGGAGGCGTTCGACTCCGGCTCGAGTCCGACCAGCAGCTTGTCGATCTGTTCGCGCTCCAGCGTCTCCTCCTCGAGCAGCGCATTCGCCAGCAGGTCGAGATGGTGGCGGTGCGCGCTGACCAGCCGCAGCGCCTCGGCGTAGGCCTCGTCGGTGATCTCGCGCTGCTCGTGGTCGCGCAGCCGCTTGGTCTCCTCGGACAGTGCGTAGTTGTCCGCCCGCATCTGCTGCGAGGAGGTCGACTTGCCCATGCCCCACTCGAACACCATCGAGCGCGCGATCGCGGTCGCCCGCTCGAGGTCGTTGGCGGCGCCGTTGGTGATGCGGCCGAACACGATCTGCTCGGCGGCGCGGCCGCCCAGGGTGACCTTCAGCCAGTCCTCCAGCTCGTCCTTGGACAGGACGTAGCGATCCTCCTCGGGCAGGCTCATCATGAAGCCCAGCGCACGGCCGCGGGGGACGATCGTGACCTTGTGGATGTCGTCGGACATCAGACGCGCCAGCAGTGCGTGTCCCGCCTCGTGGTAGGCGATCACGCGCTTCTCCTTGTCGGTGATCAGCTTGCGCTGCTGCAGCCCCGCCACCACCCGCTCGACCGCGGCGTTGAAGTCGAGCTGTGTCAGCTCGGTCTGTTTGGCGCGGCCGGCACGGATCGCGGCCTCGTTGCAGATGTTGGCAAGATCGGCTCCGGTCAGGCCCGACGTCTGGCGTGCGATCCGGCGCAGGTCGACGTGTTCGGCGAGCGGCTTGTTGCGGGTGTGCACCTCGAGGATCTCGGCCCGGCCCTTGAGATCGGGAGTTGCCACGTGGATCTGGCGGTCGAACCGGCCCGGCCGAAGCAGTGCGGAATCGAGATCCTCGAGCCGGTTCGACGCCCCCATGATGATCAGCCGCTCGGCCTCCTCGAAGCCGTCCAACTCGACCAGCAGCTGGTTGAGCGTCTGATCGTGCTCGCGGTTGTGGCTGCCGCCGCTGCGGCTGGTGCCGACGGCATCCAGCTCGTCGATGAAGATGATCGCGGGCTGGTGCTTGCGCGCCTCGGAGAACAGCCGTCGGATGCGGGCCGAGCCGACTCCGACGAACATCTCGACGAACGACGATGCGCTCTGGAAGTAGAAGTTGGCGCCCGACTCGGTGGCGATCGCCTTCGCCATCAGCGTCTTTCCGGTGCCGGGCGGGCCGTACAGCAGGACGCCCTTGGGCACCCGCGCGCCGAGCTTCTTGAACCGCTTGGGATCCTTCAGGAACTCGACGATCTCCTGCAGCTCGTCACGCGCCTCGTCGGCACCGGCGACGTCCGCCCAGTGCACCTGGCTGCCGCTCGAGGGAACGATCCGCATCGGCTTGGTGTTGGGCATCGCCCGCCACATCTTCCACATGATGAAGACGATCAGGACGAAGCAGAGCGGCACCAGAAGCGGGAACACCCAGCCCAGCACCCACACGAAAAACCCATGCACGAAGTTGATCACTGCTCCTAGGGTACCGCCTGTTGCATCTTGCGCAAAATGCTAGTGCTGGCGCGAGGCTCCTTCGAGTCGCAGAACCTCGTCCAGCGCGGCCTCGGCAACGGCCAGCTCGTCGCCGGTCGGCTCGCGAGTCGCCGCAACCCGCTGCAGCTCGTAGCCGGGCCAGCGCAGCGCGCGCGCGGCCACGTTGTCCGAGTGCCGGGTCATCCAGCCGAACGCCTCGGTGGCCACGGCGATCGCCGCCACTCCTGCCAGCAGCCGGGCCGGGCCGCGGCGAGCCGCCGGCAGGCGGCTGACGAGCAGGTTTCCGACCACGGTGGCCGCCAGCATCGGGCCGACCATGTGGGAGCCGCAGCGCTCGTGCTCCTTGGTCGCATCGACCGAGGCCGACCCGTGCTCGTATCCCCCGATCGCCTTGTGCTCGGCGCCGTGGTAGCCGGCCACCTGCGAGCCGCGCAACGAGGCCAGCGCGGGCGCGATCGAGAGCCCCGCGCCCAGCAGCTCGGCGGCCACCGGCGCGATCCGGCCGCGGCGGATGATACGGCCGAGCACGACCGAGGCGGCCAGCGCCCCGGCGGTGGACGCACCCTCGATCGGCAGCCGGGCCTCGGGCAGCCGGCGGCGGATGATCGGCAGCAGGTAGCCGGCCTCGGCCACCCGCAGCACGCCACGCACGCCGGGCACCGCCAGCAAAGCCTCCGGCAGCTGCGGCTTTCGCCCCGATGCCAGCCGCAGCTCGCCTTCGGGGGTGCGTACCGCCGCCGCCCAGTGGTCGAGGCTGTGCACCATGATGCCGTTGCGCAGCGCCATCCCGCCCAGCCGCACCTTCTGCCCGCCGTTCTCGGTCATGTATCGAGTATAGGCTTCATCGATCGGGAGCGATCTTTTCGCAGACGCAGCCAGCAGCCGGCTGGGCGCCCAGGCGCCGTTGCCACAGCGCGTGCGGCCGCATGCGCTGGATGAGTACGCCGGACAGTCAGACGTTGTCGGCGAGGGCAGCGCGCTGCGCCGCGCGATCGCCGAGGACCGGGTGGGATCGATGATCTTCTTCGGCCCGCCCGGGACCGGCAAGACGACGCTGGCGCGTATCGTGGCCCACACGACCGAGGCCCACTTCGAGGAGCTGTCCGCCGTCCAGGTCGGCATCGCCGACGTGCGGCGGGTGCTGTCTGAGTCGGAGCAGCGGCTGGGCGCCACGGGGCAGAAGACGATCCTGTTCCTGGACGAGATCCACCGCTTCAACAAGGGCCAGCAGGATGC
>JAWVEC010000258.1:0-3269 GCA_033856975.1 Gaiellales bacterium | reverse complement strand
GAGGAGTTCAAGCACGTGCGGATCGATTGCGGCGTGCCGCCGCTGGCGCAACCGGTGGGCGGCATACTCGCCGGCCAAGCGGTGCGCCACGTGCTCTCGGCGAGGCGCTGGACGGAGGTCTCGGACGAGATGCGCGACTACATCTCGGGCGTCTACGGCAATCCGCCTCAGGAGATCGCGCCTGAGGCGGCGGCATTCGCGGAGCCGCTTCCGCCCGCCGAGCCGGGCCCGGACCTGGAGGTGCTTCGTGCCGATGGCCTCGCCGCGAGCGAGGAGGACCTGCTGCTTGTCGCGCTGTTCGGCGAGGACGCGAACCGGCTGCTGTCGACGTTACGAACCCGCGGCGACCGCGAGGACGGCGATCGCGACGGGCTGGAGCGGAGCCAGTCCGAGCGAGTTCAGCAGCTGATCGAGATCTTCCAAGGATCCGACCTGGGAGAGATGAAGGTCGAGGATGCGGGCCTGCGGGTCACGTTGCGGCGTCAGGACGACCGTCCCCAGATGGTCGCGGCCGCGCCCGCACTTTCAGACAGCAACGGGGCGCCGGCGGATGCTCCCAGCGTCTCGACCGCGATCAAGATCGAGTCGCCGATGGTGGGGACGTTCTACCGCTCCGCATCGCCCGCGGCCGCGCCGTTCGTCGAGGCGGGGGATCGCGTCGAGGTGGGGCAGACGCTCTGCATCCTGGAGGCGATGAAGCTGTTCAACGAGTTCAAGTCCGAGCATACCGGCGTGATCCGTGCCGTCCTGGTAAACAACGCCGAGCCGGTCGAGTACGGCCAGGCGCTGTTCGAGCTCGAGCCGGCCTAACCGATGGTTGACCCCGTCTGATGCCTCTGCGGCGAGTGCTGATCGCCAATCGGGGGGAGGCGGCGGTGCGTCTGGTTCGCGCATGCCACGACCTCGGCATCGAGACGGTGGCGGTCTACTCGACCGCCGACCGGGAGGGACTGTGGGTGAGCCTCGCCGACCGCGCTGTCTGCGTGGGGCCGCACCCGCCCGCGGACAGCTATCTGAACGTGCCCAACCTGATCGGCGCGGCAGAGACAACCGGCTGCGACGCCGTACACCCCGGCTGGGGATTCCTGGCCGAGAACGCGGGCTTCGTTCGGGCCTGTCTGGACAACGACCTCGTGTTCGTGGGGCCATCGCCGGAGGCGATCGAGCTGATGGGCGACAAGAGCCGCGCCAAGCAGACGATGCGGGACGCCGGCGTCCCGCTTGTACCGGGCAGCGAGCGGCGGCTGGCCGGGTCCGGCGAGGCGGCGGAGCTGGCGTCTCAGGTGGGCTACCCGGTGCTTTTGAAGGCCTCGGCCGGGGGCGGCGGCCGAGGCATGCGCCTGGTCACCGCGCCCGCGCAGCTCGACGAGGCTTACCGGATGGCTTCCGCCGAGGCGGAGAGCGCGTTCGGCGACGGCGGCATGTACCTCGAGAAGGCGATCGTGGAGCCCCGCCACGTCGAGATGCAGGTGCTCGCCGACGGCGCCGGCAACGTGCTGGTGCTGGGCGAGCGCGACTGCTCGATTCAGCGTCGCCACCAGAAGCTGATCGAGGAGGGGCCATCGCCGGCGCTGTTGCCCGCGACACGTGAGGCCATGGCGGACGCCGCCCGCCGCGCCTGTGAGTCGTGCAGCTACGAGAACGCGGGCACGGTCGAGTTTCTGCTCGACCGCGACGGAGAGTTCTCGTTCATCGAGATGAATACCCGGCTTCAGGTCGAGCATCCCGTCTCCGAGCTTCTGACGGGCTATGACATCGCCGGCTGGCAGCTGCGGGTCGCGGGTGGCCAGCCGCTTCCGGCCTCTGGACTCGCGCCCCTGCGCGGCCACGCGATCGAGTTTCGCATCAACTGCGAGGATCCGCGTCGCGGCTTCATGCCGTCCGCCGGCACGGTGACCCGGTTTCGTCCGCCGCTCGGCGCGGGCGTACGGGTGGACACGCACGCCTACGACGGCTACCGCGTGCCGCCGTTCTACGACTCGATGCTGGCCAAGGTGCTTGTCCACGGCGCCGATAGAGAGGAGGCGCTGGCGCGCGCCCGGCGCGCGCTCGGCGAGCTCGAGATCGACGGTGTCACGACCACCCGCGATCTGTTCCTCGAGATCCTCGACGAGCCCGAATTCCGGGCCGGCCGCTACACCACCGCCTACCTCGACCAGACGCGTGGCGCTCTGCCCTCGCTGGCCGAGGCGGTGCCGGCATGAGCGTGCGGGTCGACAATGCGCTGCTGGCGGACGAGGCGATGGTCTCGATCGTGCGGGGAGCGGTCGCCCAGGTCGACGGCGTGCGGCTCGACCGGCCGGGTCGCGTGTCCCGGGTGCTGCCGGGGCGGCGTGACGCGGTCAGCTGGGAGATGGGTGACGGCGGCGCGGCGTTCGACATCGACGTGGCGGCCGGATATGGAGTGGTGCTGCCGAAGGCGGCGGCCGACGTGCGCCGCAGCGTGGCCGCGGCGGTGGCCACGATGACCGGCCTGGCGGTGGCGTCGGTCGACGTCACCGTGACGGGGGTCGAGCGATGAGCCGGCGCGCGGAGCGGCGCGCGGCCGCCTTCCTGCTGTACCAGCGCGATCTGATGGATGGAGAGTTCGAGCCGCTGTACGTCGCCTACACGCGTGACAACGGCGAGCCGGTGAGCGACTACACCCGCCGCCAGACCGAGGGCGTGTGGCGTGAGCGGGAGCGGCTCGATCGCGCCATCGATGCGGCGGCGGAGGGGTGGACGAGCGAGCGGATGGCGGTGCTCGAGCGCAACATCCTGCGGCTGGCGGTGTGGGAGCTCGGCGATGGCGAGATCCCGGCCGCGGTCGCGATCGACGAGGCCGTCACGCTCGCCAAGCGGTACGCGTCGCCGGAGGCGGCGTCGCTGGTCAACGGCATCCTGGGACGGATCGCCCGGACGGAGGGAGTGGGGACGTGAGCGACGACGCGCTGACCGGACTTGCCGCCCGCATCGAGGAGCTGAGGCAGCGGCTGGAGGGCGAGCAGCTCGATCCGGACACGGCTACCGACGTGCTTGAGCAGATCACGAAGCTGGCGCAGGCTGCGCTGGACGAGATCGAGCGGCGGGCGGAGGCACTGGAGACGACGGAGCCGTCGCCCTGATCGAGCGGTACCTGGCCGAGCTGGCGGTGTCCGATCTTGCCGAGCTGGACGAGGCGGTGCTGTACTCGCTGCTCTCGCCCGGCAAGCGGGTGCGGCCGCGGCTGTGCCTGGCGGCGGCGCTGGCCGCCGGCGCCGACCCGCGCGATGCGCTGCCGGCGGCGGCGG
>JAWVEC010000257.1:0-5389 GCA_033856975.1 Gaiellales bacterium | reverse complement strand
TGATCGAGCGCAACGAACAACTTCTCGAGGTGGTCAGACACCTGCCGCTGAATCCCGTGCGTGCCGGGCTCTGCCAGCACCCCGCGCAGTGGCGCTGGTCGAGCCACCGCGCCTACACCGGCACCACCCGATCGCCGCGCTACCTCACGACCGGCCGGGTGCTCGCCCTGTTCGACGACGATCCCACGCGGGCGCGAAGACAGTACGCACGCTTCGTGATGGATGGTGTCCGGCACCGGGCCGGCCATCCTCCACAACAAACGTCCGATCCGATCGTTCAGGCGGCCTTGGAGCGCGGCTCGTTGCCGCGATCGTAGGCTTCGAGCTGATCCTTCAGCGTACGGCGGACTCCGGACAGGAGCTGCGACACACGCGACTCCGAGACGCCCAGGATGCGGCCGATCTCGGCGCCCTGCAGGTGGTGTACGTACAGCAGCACAAGGATCTGCTGCTCGCGCTCGGAGAGCGATGCGATGGCCGACTTGAGGATGGTCGAGCGCTCGCCGGCCAGTGCGGCCAGCTCGGGGTCAAACTCGCCGGAGGGAGCCTCCAAGGTGTCGCCGACCTCGACCGGCATCGCCTCCTCATTCCCGCGAGCGGGCGTGTTCAGCGACAGCAGGTCGGCCCGTGACAGGCCCTCGAGCTGATCATTCAGATCGTCCACCGTGATCTCGAGCTGTTTCGACAGCTCCTCGTCGGTGGGAGTGCGGCCGTGGCGAGACTGCCACTCGTCGCGCGTCCGCTCGATCGCGCGGCCGGAGCGGCGCAGTGATCGGGGCGCCCAGTCCTGGCGGCGCAGCTCGTCCATGATCGCGCCGGAGACGCGCGTCCATGCATACTGCTCGAAGGTCGCGCCCTTGACCGGATCGAACCGGTCGACGGCCGCGATCAGCGCCAGCAGGCCGCACGACACCAGATCGTCGAGCTCGCAGTGTGCCGGCAGCTCGCGCACCTTGCGGCACGCCAGATACTTGACCATCGGCGCGTAGCTGAGCACCAGCCGGTCGCGCGCTGAGACGTCCTGCCGATCGTGCCACTGGCGCCACAGCCCCTCGGCGCTCTCAGCGGTGGGTCGACTGCCGGTCATGAAAGCTGTTTCCACGGTTGGGCCTCCGCGCTGCTGGGACGAGGGAGCTCTTGCAAGGGGATCTCTCGCGCTGTTGGAATGGGATTCGTGTGGTTTGAAAGTGATACCAACACTCCCAAGGTCCAGTCCGTATCGGCCTTGCGCACGTGGTCTTCCTCCCCCGTTTGGGGGAAGGGCCCTCCCCGTAAACACATATCGAGTTACGCACAGCTCACAAACCTCTCTCCAGCTCAATCGGGGACGGCCCAAGCCGATAAACGGGGCGCTTTGCGATCTCGCTGTCGTCCCCCCTTGTATGCGAGCATCACGGCCGCAGCCGTGGCCGTGCTTGCTCTGACGTGGCCCCAGGCCGCGCTGGCAGCTGCGTTCAAGAAGGACGAGACGCCGCTTGGGAAGGCCGTCACCGACGGCTCGGGCGGTGCCACGACGATCGGCGCCGCGGGCGGCGCGGGCACGATCGCCCGCACCGTTGTCGGCCTTGCCATCGTGCTCGCCGTCGTCTACGGCATCTACTGGCTGCTCAAGTCCGCATCGAAGGCCCGCGGCGGTGACTCGACCGGCCGCATCGAGGTGATCGCGACCACCCAGCTGGCCGCCAACCGGTCGCTGCACCTGCTGCGCTGCGGCGATGAGGTGCTGCTGGTGGGCGCCGGCGACTCGGGCGTGACGGCGCTGCGCGTCTACACAGGCGATGAGGCCCTCGCTCTGGGCCTCGACGACACCCGCCAGGACGGCACGCTGGTGCTCGACCCGCCCCCGGCTGCCAACGGGTTGCCGATCCGGCATCCGATCGCGGCCCTCCGATCATGGACGGTGCGGACGTGAACGGGATGCTGATGCTGGTCGCGCAGTCCGGCCCCACGATCCATATCACCGGCACGAAGGGCCTGTCGACGCCGGTGCAGGTGTTCCTGATGCTGACGCTGCTCTCGGTCATTCCGGGGGCGCTGCTGATGGTGACCGGCTTCACGCGCATCCTGATCGTTCTCGGCTTCGTGCGAAACGCGCTCGGCACGCCGACCATGCCGCCCAACCAGGTGCTGGTCGGCATGTCCCTGTTCCTCTCGCTGTTTGTGATGGCTCCCACCATCAAGGCCACCAACGCGGTCGCGGTACAGCCCTACCTGCACAAGCAGCTGTCGCTCCAGCAGGCGTTCGATCGCGGCCAGGAACCGCTGCGCACGTTCATGTTCAAGCAGACGCGCGACTCGGATCTGGGCCTGTTCGTCAAGATGGCCGACCTGCCGCGGCCAAAGACGCGGGCCGACGTGCCCACCTACGTGCTGATCCCCGCCTTCATGATCTCCGAGCTGAAGACGGCGTTCCAGATCGGCTTCCTGATCTACCTGCCGTTCCTGATCATCGACATGGTCGTCAGCTCGACGCTGATGTCCATGGGAATGATGATGCTGCCTCCGATCCTGATCTCGCTGCCGTTCAAGATCATGCTGTTCGTGCTGGTCGACGGCTGGCACCTCGTGATCCAGGGACTGGTGCAGTCATTCCACACCTGACGACGAGGACGCCATGAACCAGGACTCCGTGATCCATCTCGCCATGCAGGCGCTGATCGTTGCGCTCAAGGTCTCGATGCCGTTCCTGCTCGCCGGGCTGATCGTGGGCCTCGTCGTGTCGGTGTTCCAGGCCGTGACCCAGATCCAGGAGCAGACGCTGAGCTTCATCCCCAAGATCCTGGTCACCGGAGCGGTGATGGCGATCGGCGGTCCGTGGATGCTGAGCCAGATGATCGCCTACACGGTCAATCTGTACACGAGCATCCCCTCCATGGTCGGCCCGTGATCCTGGCCGACCAGCTCTCGCTGCCCAATCTGGCCGGCGCTCAGGTGATGGGCTTCATGCTGGTGCTGGCACGCGTCGGTGGCCTGTTCGTGCTGGCGCCGGGCTTCTCGTCGCGGATGATCCCGGTGCGGGCGAAGCTGATGCTGGCCTTCGCCATCTCGCTCGCGATCATGCCGATCGCGACCCATGGCCAGCATGTGCCGACCGACACCGGCTTGGTCGTGACGCTGCTGCTCAAGGAGCTGCTGGTGGGGATCGCGTTCGCGATGCCGCTGGCGGTTCTGGGCGCAGCCGTGTCGGCCGGCGCCGGCCTGATCGATACCATCATCGGCTTCAGCTTCGCCGCCCAGATCGACCCCATCTCCAACGTCCAGAACGCCGTGATGGCCCAGTTCTACTCGCTGTTCGCAACCATGATCTTCATGGTCACCGGCGGCGACCAGATCATGATCCAGGGCCTCGCGGCCAGCTACCGGCTGCTGCCGATGGGCAAGGTGCCCAGCATCAACGCGCTGGCCGCAAGCGCTCCCGCCGGGCTCGAGCGCGTGTTCGTGGTCGGCCTGGAGATCTCCGCTCCGGTAGTTATCGCGCTGGTCATCTCGGACGCTGCCTTCGGGCTCGTCTCGCGCGCGGTGCCGCAGATGAACGTGTTCTTCGTCGGCCTGCCCGCGAAGATCATGGTCGGCTTCGCCGTGATCGGCGCGTCGCTGCCGTTCGTGGCCGCGCACCTCACCGATGAGATGCAGACCTCGGTGGTGCAGGCGCTGGAGCTCCTGAAGGGATGAGTGGCGACAACAAGACCGAGAAGGCCACTCCCAAGCGCCGAGAGGAGGCGCGCAAGAAGGGGCAGGTGGTCAAGTCGTCAGACGTCGGCACGGCGGTGGTGCTGGCGGCCTGCGTGGGCGTGCTGATGGTGACGGGCAGTCGCCTGCTGAGCGGCTACTCCGATGTGCTGCGGCATGGACTCACCCAGACCGCCAACCCCAACCTCGTCAGCCGCGGCGGGATCGGCGACCTGGCGATGTGGGCGATGCGGTCGATCGCGCTGCTGGCGGCGCCGGTGGCGCTGGCCGCGCTGGTCGGCGGAGTGCTGGCGAGCGTCGTCCAGGTGCGACCGAGGCTGACCCTGACCACTATCAAGCCGCAGTGGAGCCGGGTCGACCCCCGCCAAGGGATCAAGAAGATCTTCGGCATCAACGCCGTGTTCGAGACGATGAAGGCGTCGGTCAAGACGTCGGTCGTAGGCGGAGCGGCCTTCATGGCCGTGTATCCCAAGATGAACGAGCTGGCGGCGATGACGGGCATCCCGCCGGGCGCCATGCTTGTCGAGCTGGCCGGACTGGTGGTCCGGATCGCGATCTACGTCTGCCTCGCCTTCGCCCTCGTGGCCGCCGCCGACTACGGCTATCAGCGGCACCGGCACGAGAAGCAGCTGCGCATGAGCAAGGACGAGATCAAGCAGGAGGCGCGCCAGTCCGACCTCGCACCCGAGGTGAGGGGAGCGATCCGCCGGCGGCAGTTCCAGCAGGCCCGCAAGCGCATGATCGCTGACGTGGCGACGGCCGACGTGGTGATCACGAACCCGACCCACTTCGCGATCGCCCTTCGCTACGATGGGACACGGCCGGCGCCGGAACTGGTGGCCAAGGGCGTCGATCTGGTGGCGGCCGCGATCCGTGAGGAGGCGGCCAGGCACGACATCACCGTGCTATCGAACCCTCCCCTGGCGCGCGCGCTCTACCGCGAGGTCGAGGTCGGCCAGATGATCCCGGACAGCTTCTTCCAGGCCGTCGCAGAGGTGCTCGCGTTCGTCTACCGCACCGCTGGGCGCACGCGCCGCGAGCGGGCGCAGCGGCGTCCACGCGGAGCGCTGTCCGAGAGCGCCTGAGCGCCCGGAGCAGCCGTCCCTGACGTCATTCAATCTTCGCTGCGGGTGGACGATCACCGGGCCTGAGGTGCGTAAACGTCGTCCCGCCACGCGCCCGGCCGCCCTCCGGCCGAGCGCCCCACGTCAGCTTCCAGATTTCTCGGGAGCGGCGTTCGCGATCGGTCGATCATGAAGCAGGAGCTGAAGCACTCCGACCTGCTGGCGGCCGTCGCCGTGGTGGTCGTGGTCGTGATGATGCTGGTGCCCCTGCCCGCGGCGCTGCTCGACCTCCTGATCACGACCAACATCGGTGCCGCGCTGGTGATCCTGATCACCACCATGTACGTGCCGCGCGCGCTCGACTTCGCCGCCTTCCCGTCGCTGCTGCTGCTGACGACCCTGTTTCGGCTCGCGATCAACGTCAGCGTCACCCGCCTGGTGCTGCTGCACGGCGATGCCGGCAGTGTCATCCACGCCTTCGGCACCTTCGTCGTGGGAGGCAACATCCTGGTCGGCATGGTCGTGTTCATGATCCTTGTGGTGATCCAGTTCGTGGTCATCACCAGCGGCTCGGGGCGCGTGGCCGAGGTGGGAGCGAGGTTCACCCTGGACGCGATGCCGGGCAAGCAGATGGC
>JAWVEC010000256.1:0-4100 GCA_033856975.1 Gaiellales bacterium | reverse complement strand
CCAGCCGCTTCCAGCGCTCGAAGTTCTCGGTCGACGACAGCAGCGGCCGGTAGAAGCAGTCGCGGAACCGCTCCAGCGTGTGCTCTGCGCCCAGGAAGTGCCCGCCGGCGCCGACCTCGGTGTGGGCGCCGAATGCCAGCGACTCCTCGTCGATCTCGAGCGGCGTGAACTCCTCCTTCAGCATCCGCAGGATCTCGATGTCGACGACGAACTTCTCGTAGCACGACACCAGTCCCGACTCCAGCCATCCGGCGGAGTGCATCACCCAGTTGGTGCCGGCCAGGAAGGTCGGCAGCATCGTCATCATCGCCTCGTAGGAGGCCTGCGCGTCCACCGTCTGGCTGGACGTGAAGCCGCCGCCCGAGCGCCACGGCAGCCCGAAGTGGCGCGCGATCTGGCCCGTGCAGAGCAGGCCGATGGCCGACTCCGGCGTGCCGAAGCTGGGTGAGCCGGACTGCATGTCGGTGTTCGAGAGGAACGAGCCGAAGATCACGGGCGCGCCCGGCCGAAGCAGCTGCGCCAGCGCGATCCCGGCCAGGCCCTCGGCCATCTGCTGCACCAGCGACGCCGGGATCGTCACCGGCGACATCGCTCCCATCAGCAGGAAGGGCGTGATCACCACCGGCTGCCCGGCCCGTACGTACTCGAACATCGCAGCCAGCATGCGGTCGTCGAAGCGAAGCGGCGAGTTGACGTTGATCAGCGAGATCACGCCTGGCGTCTGCTCGATCGACTCACGGCCGCCGAGCAGCATCTCGGTCATGCGCACCGTGTCGGCCGCGTTGGGGCCGGAGGTGACCGAGCCCATGTACGGCTTGTCGGTCAGCGTCTGCAGTGCGAACACCATGTCCAGGTGGCGCGAGTCGAGCGGCCGGTCGTTGGGCTCGACGATCGTGCCGCCGGCCGAGTCGAGCTCCTCGAACGACTGCGACAGCATCGCGAACCGCTCGAAGTCCTCCATCGTCGCGTCGCGGCGGATGTCGCCCTCGCGCACGAACGGCGGCCCGTAGACCGAGGCGAACGCCATGTGGTCGCCGCCGATGTGGATGCTGTGCTCCGGATTTCGGGCCTGCACGTCGAACTCGTGCGGTGCCTTCGCGACCTGCTCGAGCACGAAGTCGGGGTCGAGCTTGACGTTGTCGCCGTCCACCTTCTGCCCGGCCTTCGCGAACACCTCGACGGCCTCCGGCAGGATGAACTCCACGCCGATCTCGGACACGATCCGCCGCCAGCCCCTGTCAAGCGTCTCGATTGCGTCCTGGGAGAGGATCTCGTACCGCGGCATCTTGTTGACGAACATTCGCGCACTCCCTACTATCTTGTGTGTGGAACAATGGTTCCACATGATGAGTCAGAAAGCAATGCAGACGGGAACCCAGGCCATCGATCGCGCAGCCCAGCTCCTCGTCCTCGTGGTCGAGAGCGAGGACTCGAGCAGCGTGGGCGAGCTGGCAGACGCCGCGGGACTGCCCAAGAGCACCGTCTCGCGCGCCGTCGCCGCCCTCGAGCGGCAGGGCCTGGTACAGCGTAATGGCGCCCGCGGCGGCATCCGGCCCGGCCCGGTGCTGCTCGGCCTCGCTCGCCGCGGCATCAACGACGGCGACATCGTCGAGCTGTGCGCCGAGCCGATGCGGCGACTGGGCGAGCGGACGGGCGAGACGATCGACCTGGCGGCGGCCGTCCCCGGCGGTGCCGAGATCTACCTGGCGCAGGTCGACAGCCGCCACTTCCTCGGCGCCACCAACTGGACCGGCCGCCGGCTGCCTCACCACTGCACCGCGGTCGGCAAGGTGCTGCTGGCGTTCGGCGCCGCACGCCTGCCGGCCGGCTCGCTCGACCAGGTTGCGCCGGACACGATCACCGACCGCGCCGTGCTGGAGGCGCAGCTCGAGCAGGTGCGCGCCATGGGCTACGGCATCGCAATCGGCGAGCTGGAGCCGGGGCTGGTCGCGGTCGCGGCGCCGGTGTTCGCGGCCGACGACCGCGCACTGGCGGCGATCAGCATCTCGGGCCCTGCGCTTCGGCTGCGGCCGGAGCGGCTGGACGAGATGGGAGCTCTACTGGTTGAGGAGACGACGAAGCTATCTGAACGGCTGGGACACAGGCCCCCAAAGGAGGGAGCGGCATGACCAACGAAGAGATCCTGCAGGGACTGTTCGACAACACCCTGATCGGCAACGCGCCGACGGTCAAGGAGCTGACGATCGAGGGCCTGGCCCAGGACATGGGCCCGGAGACGCTGCTCTACGACGCCCTGATTCCGTCGCTCGAGGAGGTTGGCGCCCGGTTCGAGCGCGGCGACTTCTTCGTGCCGGAGATGCTGATCGCCGCCCGGGCGATGCAGGGCGCGCTCGACATCCTGCGCCCGCTGCTGGCCGAGACGGGCGCCAAGCCGATCGGCACGTTTGTGATGGGCACCGTCAAGGGCGACGTGCACGACATCGGCAAGAACCTGGTCAACATCATGCTCGAGGGCGCCGGCTTCACCGTCCATGACCTGGGCGTGAACGTGGCGCCCGAGAAGTTCGTCGAGCAGGTGCAGGAGCACGAGCCCGACATCGTCGGCTTCTCGGCCTTCCTTACCACCACGATGCCGATGTTCAAGGCCAACATCAACGCGCTCGAGAAGTCCGGCCTGCGCGACAAGGTGATCGTGATGGTGGGCGGCGCGCCGGTCACCCAAGCGTACGCGGACGCTGTCGGCGCCGACGGCTAAGCGGCCGACGCCTCGACGGCGGTGCGGCTGGCCAAGGCACTGATCGAGAGCCGCCGGTCGGCGGCGGCGACGGCATGAATGTGACGGTCGCCGATCGCCTGCGCGAGCTGGCCTCGGAGGCCAGCATCGAGGTCACGCCACGCCACGCCGAGAAGCTGGCGGAGCTGAACGACGTGTTGCCCAGCGGGACGCGGGTGTACATCACCGCCCTGCCGGGGGCCGACTCCGGTGACGTGGTGCGGGCGTCGGCGCTGGCGCGGGCAGCCGGCTACGTGCCGGTGCCGCACATCGCCGCGCGCGGCCTGTCCGGCGACGGCGAGCTCGACCAGCTGCTGGGCCGGCTGGTGGCGGACGCGGCCGTCGACGACGTGCTGGTGGTCGCGGGCGGCATCAAGACGCCGTCGGGCGCCTACACCGGTGCCATGGACGTGTTCCGCTCGGGGCTGCTCGAGCGGCATGGCATTGTGCGGGCGGGAGTCGCCGGCCATCCCGAGGGCAGTCCCGACATCAGCCCCGAGGCGATGCGGAAGGCGCTGGCCGAGAAGAACGCCTTCGCCCAGGCGTCGGCGATCGAGCTTCGCATCGTCACCCAGTTCGCGCTTGCGGCTGCGCCCTACCTGGCGTGGGAGCGCCGCGTCCGCAAGGAGGGAAACCGGCTGCCGATCGTGGCCGGCATCCCCGGCGTCACCTCGCCGCCGACGCTGCTCAAGTACGCGCTGGCGTGCGGCATCGGCCCCTCGATCGAGGTGCTGCGCAAGCAGTCGGGCGGCCTGCTGAAGCTGGCCACCACGCGGCTGTGGAAGCCGGACGCGGTCGCCGAGGGGATCGCGGCCGGCGTCGCGGAGGACCCCGGCAGCTTGATCCGCGGGCTGCACCTGTTCCCGTTCGGCGGCCTCGAGCGCAGCGCCGCCTGGCTGGCCGACCTGCGCACGACCCAGCCCGCCGTAACCGCATGATGGGCCCACCCGAAAGGACGTTGTGATGCAGACGGTTCTCGAGTCGCGGTCGAAGACCGTGGTGATCGGAGGTGGCCAGCCGTTCTGCGTGATCGGTGAGCGCATCAACCCGACCGGCCGCAAGGCCTTCCAGGCGCAGCTTCAGGCCGCCGACCTGTCCCAGATCGAGATCGACGTGGCCGAGCAGGTGGCGGGCGGCGCCGACGTGCTGGACGTCAACGTGGGCGATCCGCTGGCCGACGAGATCGAGCTGATGCGCACCGCCGTGCCGATGGTGCAGGGGCTGACCGACCTGCCGCTGTGCATCGACTCCTCGATCATCGAGGCGCTTGAGGCCGGCCTGTCGGTGTACCAGGGCAAGGCGCTGGTCAACTCGGTGACCGGCGAGGACGAGCGGCTGGAGCTGATCCTGCCCATCGTCGCCCGCC
>JAWVEC010000255.1:0-4021 GCA_033856975.1 Gaiellales bacterium | reverse complement strand
CGCGTCCACGGACGCAGGCGAAGGCGGATCGTCGAGGAGCTGGCAGCGCATCTGCGAGAGGGAGCCGCACATCACGGCGAGGCAGCTGCGATCGAGCGGATGGGCGATTCGCACGACGTCGCCCGCTCCTTCACGCCCAGGTTGGTCGACCGGGCGTTCGAGCAGCGTGACCGGCTTTCTGCACTGGCGATGCTGGCGGCCATGCTCGCGAGCCTTCCCCTGGCGGTCGATCTGCGGAATCTCGGCCAGCAGGCCGGATCCCACGCGTGGCTGTGGTTCTTCCTGTTTCTCGCCCCGACCGCGGCGGTCGCGCTCGTCGCATGCCTGGCCGTGCTTGGCCGCCGCCCACTCGGCCTCAGGCTGGCGCGCCCGCTGGTAGCGATGGTCGCCCTGACGGCGTTCATGGTCGTCCTCGATCTACCGCCGTCAGCCGGCGAGTTCCGCCAGTACCGGGTGGCGGTGCGCGCCGGCCATGATGCGCGCGGCTGCACCGGCCGGACGCTCGCAGCATGCGCTGACGACCATGCCGGGGAGATACGCGTCAACTACTCGATCGGCGCGGTCGTCCTCAGCGTGATCTACCTCTGGGCAGTCGCCGGCTGGACTCCGCGCCGCCGGCGGCGGCAGCAGGCTCTCGCCTAAAGCCGCATGGCCGCGTCACGTGATCGCATCGGCCGCCCATGACGAGTCTGACCCCTCCCGCGTGCGTGCGCGGGGGAGTGACGCGGTTGTCACGACCGCAGCGGTGTCCGGCCCTGGCCGAACGGACACAGGTCGAGCAGCACGCACCGCTCGCACAGCGGCCGTCGTGCCTTGCAGGTGCGGCGGCCGTGCTCGATCAGCAGCAGGTGCGCCTCGAGCATCCGCTTGGGCGGCGTCAGGGCTGTGAGCAGCGCGTGCGCGCCCCCGGCGGTGACGTTCGGGCCGATCAGGCCCAGCCGAAGCGCGATCCGGTGCACGTGCGTGTCCACCGGCATCACCGGCATGCCGAACGAAAACAGGAGCACGCAGCTGGCGGTCTTCGCGCCCACCCCCGGCAGCGCCGTCAAGTACTCCATCCCCTTCTCCGGCCCAAGCTGCGAGAGCCACTCCAGGTCGAGGCCGTGCCGGGAGCCGGCCAGCTCGGCCAGAACGGCCTGGATCCGCGGCGCCTTCTGGTTCGCCAGTCCTCCCGGGCGCAGCACCTCGACGAGCGCGGCGGGCTCCGCGGCAAGCACCTCGTCCCAGGTCGGGTAGCGCTCGCGCATTGCGCGGTAGGCGCGGCGGCAGTTGAGGTCGCTGGTGTTCTGCGAGAGCACCGTCAGGATCAGCACGTCGAGCGCCGGCAGCGTCCGATGTGACCGATGCCCGTACGCGGTTTGCAGCCGGTCGAGGATGGTGCCGAACCGGGCTCCGGGTACTCTTTCAGGAGATGACGCCACTCACCGACACTCTCGCACGGCCGATCCACGACCTGCGCATCTCCGTCACCGATCGATGCAACTTCCGCTGCACCTACTGCATGCCGAAGGAGGTGTTCGGCCACGACTTCCGGTTCCTGGCGCGCGATCAGCTGCTCACGTTCGAGGAAATCGAACGCATCGCGCGGCTGTTCGTGCACGCCGGCGTGACGAAGATCCGAATCACGGGCGGCGAGCCGCTGATCCGGCGAGATGTCGAGCGGCTCGTGGGGATGCTGAACGGGCTTCGCGGCGAAGGACTCGACGACCTCACGCTGACCACGAACGGCTCGCTGCTGGCCCAGAAGGCGGCCGCCCTTCGCGCCGCCGGCCTTGATCGGGTCACCGTCAGCCTCGACTCTCTCGACGACGACGTCTTTCAGGGTATGAACGACGTGCGCTTTCCCGTCTCACGGGTGCTGGAGGGGATCGACCATGCGGTCGCGGCCGGTCTCGCGGTGAAGGTGAACATGGTCGTCCAGAGAGGAGCCAACGAGCACTCGATCGTGGAGATGGCGGAACGGTTCCGAGGCAGCGGCATCATCCTGCGGTTCATCGAGTACATGGACGTCGGCACCACCAACGGCTGGCGGCTCGACGAGGTGGTGCCGGCAGACGAGATCGTGCAGCGGCTGGCGGAGCGATGGCCGCTCACGCCCGCGCCGCCCAACTATGCGGGCGAGGTCGCCACCCGCTACCGCTACGACGACGGGGCCGGAGAGGTGGGCGTGATCGCCTCGGTGACGCGACCGTTCTGCGGCGCCTGCACGCGCGCCCGCATCTCGGCCGAGGGCGAGCTCTACACGTGCCTGTTCGCGGCCCGCGGCACCGACCTGCGGGGGCCGCTGCGCGCGGGTGCCGACGATGACGCCGTGGCGGCTCTGCTGGGCGCCACCTGGCGGGCACGGCGTGACCGCTACTCGCAGCTGCGGGGCGAGGCCACGGCCCGGATCGAGCGGGTCGAGATGTCGCACATCGGCGGCTGACCGCCGCGTGCGGGCGACCCGAATCGGCCGCTTGATCAGGTACCATCACGGGATGAGTGCGTTGGCCGTTGCGCGGTCCCGCGCGAGCGGGCGGCTGCTTCCCAAGGGGTGGCCAGACTTCCTATTCCAGCTTGGGCTGTTCGCGGTTGCCGACGTCCTGTACGAGATCTCGCGCACCTTCGCCAGAGGTGATCTGGCTGAGGCCTTCGTCCACGCCCGCGACGTGGTGTCGGTCGAACGGACGCTCGGCATCTTCAACGAGATGGACGTCCAGCACTGGGCGATCTCGAAGCCGTGGGTGCTTGACGTCGCCAACCTGACCTACTTCCACGCGCACTTCGCCGTCACCACGCTGTTCATGTTCTGGCTCTACCTGCGCCGGAACGACCACTACTACTTCGTGCGCAACATCGTCTTCTCTGCCATGGCGATCGCACTCGTCGGCTACCTGCTGTACCCCACCGCGCCGCCGCGGATGCTGACCGACCTCGGCTTCACCGACACGCTGGAGAAGTTCGCCAGGGTCAACCACGACTCCGGCCTGGTGGCCGCGCTCTCGAATCCGTTCGCCGCCGTGCCCAGCGTGCACACCTGCTTCTCGCTGATCATCGGCGTCTCGTGCTTCTACCTCGTGCGGCGGCGGGCGCTTCGCATCACGTGGCTGCTCTACCCCTGCCTGATCGTGTTCTCGATCGTCGCCACAGCCAACCACTTCTGGCTGGACGCGATCCTGGGAGCGCTGCTGGCGGCGGCCGCCCTCGGCGTCGCCTGGTTGATCGAGCGATGGCGGCCAACGCTGCCGCCCTCGGCGCGCCGGCGACTGCATCTCGACGCCGGTCCCGAGCCGGTCGCATAGGCGGCTCACACACGTGATAGCGCGCGTGGTATAGTACGCGCGATGACCACCTCGCTCGCGCGGTTCAAGGACGGATACACCAACGGCGGTCGCGGAGTCGCCCTGCGCTTCATGCAGAGCTTCCGCAGCGTCCCGCTCACGCCCAACCAGCTGACGGTGGCCGGCTTCGTGCTGAACGCCGGCGCCGGCGTGCTGATCTTCGAGCGCCACTGGGTGCTGGCGACGGTGGTGTTCGTGCTCGGCAGCGCCATCGACGCGCTGGACGGGGCGCTGGCCCGCGCCCACGACAAGATGACCCGGTTCGGCGCTTTCCTGGACTCGACGCTCGACCGCGTCAGCGAAGGGGTGATCCTGGGCGCGATCGCGCTGGTGCTGGCCGACCAGGGCAAGACGGTCGCACTGGCCTGCGTGTTCGTCGCGCTGGTGGGCTCATTCCTGGTCAGCTACACCCGCGCCAAGGCCGAGGCGCTGGGCTTGAAGGGCGACGTCGGTCTGATGTCACGCACGGAGCGGATCGTGCTGCTGGCTCTGACCCTGCCATTCGCCGGCCGCGGCCTGCTGCCCTACGCGATCTATCTCCTGGCCGCGCTGACGGCGTTCACCGTCGTCCAGCGGATGGCGTTCGTTCGAACACAGCTCAACTCGAAAGCGGAGGAATAGGTATGGCCGATCAGGCCTCGCACAACGGACACAAGACATCCACCGGCAAGGTTCGCGTCGCGATCGTCGGCGTTGGCAAC
>JAWVEC010000254.1:0-16873 GCA_033856975.1 Gaiellales bacterium | reverse complement strand
CGACCAGGACGAGCGACTGCGTCTCTACTCAGAGGTCGACCGCCGCCTGGTCGGGTCGGCGTTCCTGCTGCCCGTGGCGTACTCGCGCGCGGTGCTGCTGACGCGGCCGTGGGTGCACGGGCTGTGGGCGAACGCGCTGACGCCGATCCGGTTCGACCAGGCGATGGTCGAGCGCTGAGCACAGGCGGGGCGCATCCGACGCTCGGCGGCCGCCGCGCCGATTCGCTCGACCGGCTGACCGGCGCAGTGGTGGACGTGCTCGTGATCGGCGCGGGCATCCTCGGCGCCGCCACCGCCTGGGCCGCCGCCCGCGCCGGCGCCAGCGTGGCGTTGGTCGATCAGGGAGATATCGCCGGAGCGACGTCGTCCGCGTCGTCCAAGCTGCTCCACGGCGGCCTTCGCTACCTGGCGATGGGCGACCTCAAGCTGGTGCGCGAGGCCCACCGCGAGCGGCGCCTGAGCGCCGAGCGGCTCGCCCCGCACCTGGTGCGGCCGCTGGAGTTCGTCGTCCCGGTCGGCCGTGATGCGCCCGTGCCGCTCTGGAAGGTGCGGGCCGGCGTCTGGCTGTACGGCTCGCTGGCCCGGTTCGGCGACGGGCGCAGCGGGCGGATTCCGGTGGCCGAGGCCGCCGTCAGGGCGCCCGGCCTGCGCACGGACGGCCTCGCCGGCACCGTGCTCTACCACGACCACCAGACCCACGACGGCCGGTTGACGCTTGCGGTCGCTCAGGCGGCCGCCGCGCGGGGAGCGATCGTCACCCCACATGTCGCGGTTGTCGCACTGCGCATCACCGCGGGACGCGTTACCGGCGCCGACCTCGTCGACCGGCTGTCGGGTGCGCCGCTGGCCGTGACCGCCTGCAGCGTCGTCAACGCCGCCGGGCCGTGGGTGGATGCGGTGCGGCGCATGGAATCTGCGACGGCCGGCACCAGCGTGCGCCTCTCGAAGGGAGCGCATCTGCTGCTGGAGGCCGAAGGTGAGCGGCGCTCGGCGCTGACGACGCCGCTGCCGCAGGGCCGCGTCTCGTTTGCGATCCCGTGGGAGGGGATGCTGCTGCTGGGCACCACCGACGAGCCGTTCGAGGGCGACCCGGCAACGGTAACGGCCACGGACTCGGACCAGCGCCAGATCCTGGCCGAGGCGTCGCAGTCACTCGAGCCCTGGCTGCTCGACCCGGGGCGCGTTCGCTCACGCTTCGCCGGCGTGCGGGTGCTTCCGGTGGCAGGCCGGTCGACCGCCCGCATCCGCCGCGAGACGGTGATCGGGCGCGGGCCGGCCGGGATGGTGTCGGTGGCGGGCGGCAAGCTCACGACCTGGCCTGCGGTCGGTGAGCGCGCCGCCGGGCTGGCGCGGGCCGGCCGCTCCGCGCCGGCCGCCGCCACGCCGCTGCCGGGCGCGGCGGCGGCTGCCGAGATCGATGCGGCGCTGGCGCGGGCGTGGCCCGGCCTCGATGCCGACATCCGGGCCGCTCTCGGCCGCCACTACGGCACGGTCGCGCTCGACCTGCTGGAGCCGGCCCGCGACCGGCCCGAGCTGCTCGAGCGGATCGACCCGAACGGCCCCGACATCTGGGCGCAGGTGCCGCACGCACGTGACCACGAGTGGGCCGCAACGGCCGACGACGTGCTGCGCCGACGCGCCACCGTTGCCTATCGTGGCCCGGTTGCCGCCGCCGTTCACGCCCGCGTGGCCGAGCTGTTGGCGGAGCGGTGACGATCGTGTGCGCCCACCGCGGCGCCAGCGCCCACCTTCCCGACAACTCGCCGGCGGCGTTTCGAGCGGCGATCGACGCCGGAGCGGATGCGATCGAGGCCGACCTGCGCCGCACCGCCGGCGGGGTGCTGGTTCTCGAGCACGACCCGTTGCCGGCGGACGCGACGCCGGGCGCGCTGCTGGCAGAGCTGGTGGCGATGGCGCGCGGCCGGGTGCGGCTCGACATCGAGCTGAAGGAGGCCGGCTACGAGCGGGAGGTGCTGGAGGCGCTTCAGCCGCGACCGGCGGGGCTCCTGATCAGCTCGTTCCTGCCCGCGGCGCTGGCGGCGGTGCGGGAGCTCGATGCGGCGGTCGAGACGGCGCTTGTGATCGCGCGAAGCGACGGCAGCGGCGACCTGTTCTCCCGCGCCGACCGATGCGGTGCGAGCCTGGTCGCGCCGCACGTCTCGCTGCTCGACGACGACCTCCGCTCCGCCGCCATCGAGCGCCGCCGTCCGCTGGTGGTGTGGACGGTCAACGACCCCGCCACCCTGTCGGATCTGCTGGCCGACCCGGCGGTCGGCTGGGTGATCACGGATGTGCCGGAGCTGGCGCTGCGGCTGCGGTCGAGCTGAGGAACCAACCTGGTGGGGTGTGATCCGGCTGCGAACTCGGGTGGGGGGGTCAGACCCCATGCGGGGTCAGACCCCGATTCGAGCGAACGCTACCCGCCCGCGGCCGGCCTTCGCCCGGCTCACTCCTCCGGCAGCTCGCCGCGCGGTCGCAGCCGCCACGGCCGCACGTGTTCGGCGGCGTCGCCGCGCACCCACTGAACCGACGCGTCGGTGTGCGGCTGGAAGTCCCACGGCGTGTGCGCGCCTCGCGCCAGCGCTGCGGCCACGATCCGGCGCCGGCGCTGGCTGGCCAGCACCAGCCGCTCCAGTTCGGCCAGATCCCACCGCCGCCCGACCTCGGCCCGGAACGCCTCCAGCAGCGGCGCATGCTCCGGCCGGCCGGCCAGGTCGTCGAGCTCGTGCGGATCGGCGTCCAGGTCGAACAGCCGGTCGGGGTCGCCCGGCGCGTGCAGATACTTGTGCGCGTCGCGCCGGATCATCACCTCGGGCGAGCGCACGCCCTCGGCCAGGTACTCGCCAACCACCGACTCGGGGGCCGGTCCCGCTCCCGACAGCAGCGGCAGCAGGCTGGTGCCCTCGAACTCGTACTCGCTGCGGTCGGCACCGGCCAGCGCAGCCAGCGTCGGGGCAAGATCGAGCTGCGACACGCTCCCCGGATGGCGGCCGGCGGCCACCCCCGGGCCGCGCACGATCAGGGGGATGCGCGCCGAGGGCTCGAAGAACGACATCTTGTACCAGAGCCCGCGTTCGCCGAGCATCTCGCCGTGGTCTGCGGTGAACACGACCACCGTGTCGTTGGCCAAGCCCGTGTCCTCGAGCACCTGCAGCACCTCGCCAACGCGCTCGTCCATGTAGCTGATCGCCGCGTAGTAGCCGCGCCGTGCCCGCCGCGTCTCCTGCTCGGTCAGCGGCCGGCGGTCGCTGCCGTACATGTCGCGCAGCCGCAGGCTGTGAGGATCGGCTCGCTCGGCCGGGATCGTCGCCACGGCGGGTGGGTCGATCTGCTCGTCGTCGTACAGCTCCCAGTGGCGCCGGCGCACCTCCCATGGATCGTGCGGGTTGGTGAACGAGACGGTGGCGAAGAACGGCCGCCGCTGCGGCTGACGCGAGAGGTCTCGCAGCAGCTGGCAGGCGCTGAAGCAGACCTCGTCGTCGTAGTCTGTCTGCGTCGCAGCCTCGAGCACCGCCGTCTCCAGCACGCTGTTCATGGTGTGGTACCAGGGCAGCCGCGTGCCGGCCGGGAGCCGCCAGTCGGGCGTCCAGTCGAATCCGGCCGGGTAGACGTCGCTGGTGAGGCGCTGTTCGAAGCCGTGCAGCTGATCCGGGCCGACGAAGTGCATCTTGCCGGCCAGCGTGGTCGAGTATCCGGCTGCGCGCAGCAGGTGGACGAAGGTGGGCGTCCCGGCCGGCAGCTCGGCGGCGTTGTCGTAGACGCCGATCCGCGAGGGCAGCCGGCCGGCCAGCATCGCCGAGCGCGACGGCGCGCACAGCGGCGACGCGCAGTAGGCGCTGTCGAACACCGCGCCCTCGGCCGCCAGCCGGCTCAGGTTGGGTGCATGCACCACCGCACCGCCGTAGGCCGGAAGGTGACTTGCCGTCAGCTGGTCGGCCATCACCAGCAGGATGTTGGGCTTGTCAGCCAACCACACATCCATGCAGCGTCGCCAGCAGCGACGACGATCGCTGGTCGAGATCCTCCCGGCGCAGCTCGGACGTGACGAACGAGAAGCCGGTGCGAAGCTGCGGCCAGCCGCCGTGCGACGAGCCGCCGGCACCGGTATGGCCGAAGGCATCGGCGGGCGGTCCCAGCTCGCTGGGCGTACCCGACAGCTCATACCCGGTGGGCCCGAACCGAAGCGGCCGGCCCGAGAGCGGATCGTCCCCGGCGGCGGCCGTCTCCAGACCCTCCGCCAGCGTGGCGGCGCTCACCACCGACCCCGCCACCAGCGCTCCGTACAGGGTCGCCATCGCACGAGCGGTGGCGATGCCGTTGGCGCTCGGCACCGGCGGCTCGAGCCACGAGTCGTCATCGACCAGGTCGCCCAGCGGCGGGTTGCCGTACACCAGTTCCAGACGCGGGTCAGGATCGTCCGTCGACAGCGCGCTCAGCTGGTAGCCCGGCGCCCGCCGCAGCCGCGCCAGCCGGCCGGCCGCCGCCGCGTCTCCCTGCAGGCCGATGCGCAGGTCGAGCCCGAGCGGCCCCGACACGGCGTCCGAAACCAGCTCCGTCAGTGAGCGTCCCACGACGTGCCGCACCAGCCCGTCGCAGAGCCAGCCGTAGGTGAGGGCGTGGTAGCAGGGCCGGCCCACCGCCACCACCGGAGCCTGCGCCGCCAGCGCATCGGCCAGCCGCACCGGGTCGGCGAGCGCGCCCGCCTCCATCCGCTCCTCGATCCAGGGCAGCCCGCCCGCGTGCGCGCCCAACTGGGCAACGGTGATTTCGCGCTTGCCGTTGGCGCCGAACTCGACCCAGTGATCGGCGACGCGGTCGGTCAGGCGCAGTGCGCCCTCGCCGGCAAGCCACAGCAGCGCTGTCGCGGCGACGCCCTTGGTGCCCGAGAACAGCACGCACGGCGTGTCGGACTGCCACCGCTTGCCGCCATCGGCGTTGCCGCCCCACAGATCGACCACCAGCCGCCCGTCCAGCGTGGCGGCGAAGGCGGCGCCGGTGTGATCGCTCTGTGACGCCACGACATCGGCGAGGGCGTCGCGCAGTGGCTCGAATCCGGGCTCGGCCGTCCCTGCAACGGCCGCCTGCGGCGACCTCTGCGACCGGCTCATGTGGTGGCGGCTCCGAGCGACGGCGTGTCCGCCAACAGCGCCTTGGTGTAGTCGTCGCCGGGCTCGAGCAGCACGCTGTCGACCGTGCCCAGCTCGACGATGCGACCGCGGTTCATCACCGCCACGCGCTGGGCGATCGAGCGCACCAGCGGCAGGTTGTGGGTGACGAACAGCATGCTCAGCCCGAGGTCGCGCTGCAGCTCGGCCAGCAGGTCGACGATTGCGGCCTGCACGCTCACGTCGAGCGCGGATGTGATCTCGTCGCAGACCAGCACGGCCGGCTCGCAGATCAGTGCGCGGGCGATGGCGACGCGCTGGCGCTCGCCACCGGACAGCTGGTCGGGATAGCGCTCGGCATAGGAGGCGCTCAGCGACACCCGCTCCAGCATCTCGCCGACGCGCTTGTCGACGTCGGAGCCCTGCGCGGTGCCGAACAGGTCGACCGGCTGGCGCACGATCTGCCCGATCGTGCGGCGCGGGTTGAGCGAGCCGTACGGGTTCTGGAAGATGTACTGGATCATGCGCCGCGCCTCGCGGGGACGACCGCGGGAGGAGGCCGCCAGCGGCTCGCCCAGCAGCTCGATCTCTCCCTGCCGCTCGCGGTGCAGGCCTGCGATCGAGCGCGCCAGGGTCGTCTTGCCGGACCCCGACTCGCCCACCACCGCCAGGCACTCGTGCGGCGCAAGCGAGAGCGTGATGTCATGCACCACCTGGAGCCCTCCGTAGCCGGCGCCCACCCCACGCAGCGAGAGCACGGCCGTCTCGGTCGGCACCTCGCTCGCCGGCAGCGTGTCGCCTGACGGCAGCCCGGGGTATTCGCGCACCTCCTCGGCCCGGACACAGCGGGCCGAATGCGCCTCGGACACGAGCCGCAACGGCGGCAGCTCCAGCTCGCAGCGATCCTCGCGCCAGGTGCAGCGGGGCGCGAAGAAGCAGCCCTTCGGCCGCTGGCCGGGGGAGGGCGCCCGGCCGGGGATGCTCGCCAGCTGGCGGCGGCCGGAGATGTGCGGGATGGCGCCGATCAGCCGGCGCGTGTAGGGATGCGCGGCGGCGGCGAACATCTCGCCGGTGGGCCCCAGCTCGACCACCCGGCCGGCGTACATCACGGCCACCCTGGCTGCGAGCGTGGCCACCACCGCCAGGTCGTGGCTGACGTAGAGGGCGGCCGCCCGATGCAGCTCGGTCAGCTCGCGGACGGTGTTCAGCACGTGCGCCTGCGTGGTCACGTCCAACCCGGTGGTCGGCTCGTCCAGCACGATCACGCGCGGCCGGCAGGCGAACGCCATCGCCAAGCCGACCCGCTGCTGCTGGCCCCCCGACAGCTCGTGCGGGTAGCGGCGCAGGTAGTCCGGGTCGTCCGGCAGCAGCACCTCGCGCATCATCTCGGCCAGCCGGTTGGTGCGATCGCTGTCGTTCTCGCCGAAGCCGTGAACCTCGAGCGTCTCGCGCAGCTGGGTGCCGATGCGCAGCGCCGGGTTGAGCGAGGCGGCCGGATCCTGCGGCACGTAGGAGACGACTCGCCCGCGCAGCCGGCGGCGCTGGTTGTGGTCCAGCGTCAGCACGTCGATATCGCCAACCCGCACCGATCCGGCAACGATCTCGACCCCGCGGCGGGCATGGCCGAGCAGCGCCAGCCCGGCGGTCGTCTTCCCCGAGCCCGACTCGCCGACCAGGCCCAGCACCTCGCCCGGCGCGATCGCGAACGAGACATCGTCGACGATGTCGATCTCGCTGCCGCGCAGGTTGATGCGCAGGTTCTCGACCACGATTGCGGGGGCGTCGCTCACTCGGAGCCTCGGGTTCGGTCGATGCCGGTCGCCGCGCGGGCGACGCCGTCCCCGATCAGGCCGGTGCCGAGCGTCAGCAGGGCGATCGCGATGATCGGCAGCATCACGCCCCAGGGCTGCACCGACAGGGCGATCCGGTTCTCGAAGATCATCAGGCCCCAGTCGGCGCCGTTCGGGTTCGGCGTGAAGCCGAGAAACGCGAGCGACGCCACCAGCCCGATCGCATAGGTCAGCCGCAGGCTCGCTTCGACCATCAGCGGCGAGAGGATGTTGGGAAGCACCTCGGCGAACAGGATCCGCCAGCGCGGCACGCCGAGAGCATCGGCGGCCGCCACGAAGTCGCGCTCCACGATCGGCTGGGCGGAGCCGCGGATGACGCGGGCGACGCGCGGCATTGTCGTCAATCCCACGGCCAGCACGATCAGCCAGGTCTTGGCGCCCAGCGTGACCAGGGCGACCAGCGCCAGCATGATCTGGGGGAAGGCCAGGATCACGTCCATCACGCGCATCAGCCCGTCATCCAGCAGGTTGCGGGCGTAGGCGGCGATCAGCCCCACCAGCACGCCCAGCACCAGCCCGATCAGGGTGGCGGCGGCAGAGATCGCGAGCACGCTGCGCCCGCCCCACAGAAAGCGGCTGAGCACGTCCTGGCCGAGGTGGTCGGTGCCGAAGATGCCGACCGAGCTGCTGTTGGGTGCGCCGACGAAATCTGCGGGGCCGTGGGGCGCCACGAACGGGCCGAACAGGGCCACGGCCACCATGCCTCCCGCCAGCACCAGCCCCACGCGGGTGCGCCACAGCCGCAGCGCGGACAGAAGCAGCGTGCCTGTCGGCGGCCGCGACTTGGTCGCCTCGGGCTCGGGTGTGAACGGGGTGTCGGTGACGACCGTCACAGGCGGGTGCGCAGCCGTGGGGTGACGAGGATGGTGGCGATGTCGGCCAGCAGGTTCAGCACCACGTACAGCGCGGCGATCAGCATCGCCAGCGCCTGCACCAGCGGCAGGTCGCTGGTCGAGACCGCGTCTCGCATCGCCCCGCCGATGCCCTGGTAGTTGAACAGGTACTCGACCACGATCACGCCTCCGGCCAGATAGGCCAGGTTGATCGCGATCACCTGGAAGGTGGGGCCGAGCGCGTTTGGCAGCGCATGGCGGATCAGCACCTGCCGTTCAGGCAGCCCCTTCAGCCGGGCCATTTCGACGTAGTCGCTCTCGAGCACCTCGATCATCGAGGCGCGCATGATCCGGACCACGTAGGGCGTGACCGCGATCACGAGCGTGGCGGTGGGCAGGATCATCCCCTTCAGGTCGTTCCAGGGGCGCACCCCGGGGGCGGCGATTGCCGGTAGCACGTCGAACACGGTGGTCGAGAACACCACCACCAGGATCAGCCCGACCACGAACTCGGGCAACGCCGCGAAGGCCAGCGTCACGATCGAGGTGACGACGTCGAACGTCCGGTCGCGCTGAAGCGCCGCGTATGAGCCGATAGCGATCGCCAGCGGAATCGATATGCCGCCCGACAGCAGCACCAGGAATGCCGAGTTGACCACCCGGTCGCGCAGGTAGTCGGTGACGGGCACGTTGGCGGACAGCGACGTGCCGGCATCGCCGTGCAGGAGGCCGGTTACCCAGTGCCAGTACTGGGTCAGGACCGGCTGGTCCAGGTTCAGCTGCTTCCGCAGGGCGTGCAGGCTGGTGGGGGTCGCCGTTCGGCCCAGGATCGCGCGGGCGGGATCGCCCAGCGCCTGGGTGGCGAGAAACACGACCACCGAGACGGCGGCCAGCACCAGCACGCCCAGCAGCATGCGGCGGACGATGAAGCCGGGGATGCCGCCGACGTGCAGTGCGCGTCGCCATCCCGGGGCGGCTCCGGTGGGACCGGGGCCGCCCGGGACGGTCACGTCGACCGGCTCGCTAGCCGAACCAGATGGTTCGGTAGCCATGACCGAACGAGTCGAGGTTGAGTGTGCCCCTGTTCACGTTGAAACCCTGAACCTTGCTCGAGTAGGAGTCGACCAGGTTGTTGAAGAAGGGGATGATGTATCCGCCCTCGTCGTATTCGAGCTTCTGCATCTCGTGGATGATGTCGGCCCGCTTGCCCTGGTCGATCTCGGCCAGCGCCTGCGAGTACAGGGAGAGGTAGTTGGAGTCCTTCGGCGGCCAGTGGCACTCGTTGTAGGGCGCCGTCGGGATGCTGCCGTTGGCGACCTGGGGCAGGAAGTTGCGGGTGCCCCAGAAGTCGACCGAGAAGGGCAGCTTCAGGTACTGGTCGCCGTAGTAGTTGGGATCGTTGTGGACGTTGACGGTGACGCCGGCGGCCTTCGCCTGCTGGGCGAACACGTTGGCCGAGTCGACCATTCCGGCCGCTCCGTCGGTGGTGTGCAGGTCGAAGGTGAGGCCCTCCTGGCCGGCCGACTTGAGCAGCGACTTCGCCTGCTCGATGTCCTGCGTCCGCTGCGGCAGCGAGGTGTCGTATGCCGGATCAAACGGCGAGTAGAGGTCGTTCGCGATGTGACCGTGGCCGGACAGCACCTGCTCCAGCATCGCGTTTCGATCGACGATCAGCCGCATCGCCTGGCGTACGCGCACGTCGTCGAACGGCTTCAGGTCGATCGCCATGCACAGTGGCAGCCAGCCGCCGCCCTGCGACTCGAGCACGGACAGGCCGCCGTGCTGCTTGGCCACCTCGATCTGGGCGAAGGGGATGTCGGTCATGGCGTCGATCTGGCCCGCCAAGAGCGCATTCACCTGGGCGGTCGGGTCGGCGAAGTCGGTGATCGTGACCTGGTCGAAGTAGGGCTGGCCGGTGCGCCAGTAGTCCGGGTTCTTCTTGTGCACGCTCTGCGCGCCGGGCTTGAAGCTGACGACCGTGTATGGGCCGGTGCCGACCCACTTGAGCGGTCCGGTGCGGGTGTAGCCATCGGGCACGATGCCGTTGTAGTACTGGCCGAGCTGGTCGGCGATGGTCGAGTCGGGGCCCTTCAGCTTGAGGCGCACAGTCAGGGTGTCCAGCTTCTGCATCTGCTTGGGGTCGATCGATGCCAGGCCGGCGCCGCCGAACAGCCCCACCTCCGGATCGAGGATCCGGTTCAGCGAGTAGATCACGTCGTCGGCCGTGAGCGGCTTGCCGTTGTGGAAGGTGATGCCGGGGCGGAGCTTGATCGTCCACTGGTCGGGGGCGTCCTGGGTGACCTCTTCTGCCAGCCCGGTCTGCGTGCCTCCGGCCGATGGAAGCTTGTACTGGGAGTCGTAGACGAGCAGCGTTTCCCAGCCTGCGACCAGGCGGGCCTGGTCGGGCTTGGTGATGATCGTCTGGCCGTCCATGATGTCCTTGGAGCCGCCGCCGGTGACGCCGAGGCGGAAGTTGCCGCCGGGCTTGGGGGTGCCGGTGCTGGCCGCGCTGCTGCTCGGCGATGAGCCGCTGCTTCCGCATCCGGCCAGCGTGCCGGCCAGGACCAGCCCGCCGGCGCCCAGCAGCAGTTCCCGGCGCGACAGGGGCAGACTGTCCAGGTTGTTAAGTCGAACCGGGGGCCTGTTGACCATTTTCCGTCTCCTTCCGTGGGACCCGGATGATCACTGCATCCAGACCGGCGATGATCCAGCCTGGCCGGCGGCCTGTCAAGCAAGCCGTGGGTACGAAACCGCCGCGCAGCGCTGTTCGTATTGCGAACATAACGCCCGAATCGTGAACTAGTGCGCGACGGTACAGAGTCGCGACCCCCATGTCAAGCCGCTTTTTCGAGGTCGTGTTAGAGTGGCCGTTCGAGCGTGTTCGTCATGAGAACAAACCGTCCACATACCGCACGTAACCTCGCCCCCAGTCCGGCCGCCGCGAGCGTGCAGTCGGTCGACAGGGCGGTGGCATTGCTGAAGGCGATCGCAGCCGGCCCGGCGCCGTCCACGGTCGCCGAGCTGGCGCTTGCCTGCGGCCTCAACCGCAGCACCGCATGGCGGCTGCTCTCCACGCTGGAGGCGAACGGGCTGGTCGAGCGTGAGCCGCTGACCCAGCGCTACGTGATCGGCTACGCCGCGTTCCAGATCGCATCGGCCGCCGACGAGGACGCGATCGCCCGCCGCCTGCGCCCGATCATCACACGCGTGGCCGAGGAGACGGGCGAGATCGTGACCCTGGCCGCGGCCCGTCGTTTCAGCCTCGTCTACGTCGACCAGGCCGATCCGCCCAAGACGCTGAGCCCAAACTGGATGGGCCGGTCGATCCCGTTGCACGCCACCTCGTCGGGGAAGGTGTTCCTGGCCTGGCTGCCCGACCAGGAGCGCGAGGCGCTCCTGTCCGGAGATCTCGAGGCCTACAACGACCGCACCATCACCGACCGCGGCCGGCTCGAGGCCGACCTGTCGGAGATCCGGCGGCTCGGGTACGGCACCTGCATGGGCGAGTACGAGGACTTCTCCAACGGCGTCTCGGCCGCGGTGCTCGACCTCCGCGGCCGCCCGGTCATGATCGTGAATATCTGGGGCCCCAGCCAGCGCGTCACCCGCGGCCGGCTGCCGTCGCTGGGCCGCGCCGTGCTGCGCGCGGCACAGGAGATCTCGGCGGGGCTGGAATGAACTGGGAGGTGTTCATCACCTGCGCCGTGACCGGGGCGGGAGCGACCACCGACCGCAGCCAGCGCGTCCCCGTCACCCCGCAGCAGATCGCCGACGCCGCCATCGAGGCAGCTACTGCCGGCGCGGCCATCGCCCACATCCACGTGCGCGATCCCGAGACGGGGCGCGGCTCGCGCGACGTGGCGCTGTACCGCGAGGTGGTGGAGCGGGTGCGTGGCGCCGACGTGGACGTGGTGCTGAACCTGACCGCCGGCATGGGCGGCGACCTGGTGCTGGGCGGCGACCAGCGGCCGCTGCCGCTCGACCCGGACGGCACTGACATGGCCGGCGCGGACGAGCGACTGGCGCACGTGGCCGAGCTGCTGCCCGAGATCTGCACGCTCGACTGCGGCAGCATGAACTTCGCTGCCGGCGGCGATTACGTGATGGTGAACACGCCGGCCGTGCTGCGGGCGATGGCGCGGAAGGTGCAGGAGCTGGGCGTGCGGCCCGAGCTGGAGGTGTTCGACACGGGCCACATGGTGCTGGTCAAGGAGCTGATCCGCGACGGCCTGCTCGACGATCCGGTGCTGATCCAGCTCTGCACCGGCATCCCCTACGGCGCACCCGACGATCCCGGCACGCTGGTCGCGCTGGCCGCGCTGCTGCCGCCCGGGGCGGTGTTCTCGGCGTTCTCGATCGGCCGCATGCAGCTGCCGTTCGTGGCCTTGGCGCCGACCGTGGGCGGAAACGTGCGCGTCGGCCTGGAGGACAACCTCTACCTATCGCGCGGTGTGCAGGCGAGCAACGGCGAGCTGGTGGAGCGGGCGGTGCGGATCCTGGAGGCCCTGAACGTGCGTGTGCTGGGGCCCGACGAGGTGCGCGACCGGCTCGCGCTCCGCCGCCATGGCTGAGACGGTCCTTCCCCGGACGGTCGGCCTGCTGGGGGCGGGCGTGATCGGCGCCGGCTGGGCGGCCCGCTTCCTGCTGCACGGGGTGGACGTGAGGCTGTTCGACCCCGACCCCGACATCGGCCGCAATGTGGGCGAGGTGCTCGAGAACGCCCGCCGCGCGCTTCGCCGCCTGACGCTGGCGCCGATCCCGGCCGAGGGTAGTCTGACCTTGGTTTCGTCGCTCCAGGAGGCGGTCGCAGGCTGCGAGTTCGTGATCGAGAGCGCACCCGAGCGTGAACCGCTGAAGCGGGAGTTGCTGGCCGCGGCCGATGCGGTGACTCCGCCCGAGGTGGTGATCGCGTCGTCCACCTCGGGGCTGCTGCCTTCGAAGCTCCAGGTCGACATGCGCCATCCGGAGCGGATGCTGGTCGGGCACCCGTTCAACCCCGTCTACCTGCTGCCGCTGGTCGAGGTGTGCGGCGGCCGGCAGACGTCCCCAGAGGCTGTCGGGCGGGCCTTCGCCATCTACCGCGCACTGGGCATGTCGCCGCTGGTGCTGCGAAAGGAGATCGATGGCTTCATCGCCGACCGGCTGATGGAGGCCCTGTGGCGCGAGGCGCTGTGGCTGGTCAACGACGACGTGGCGACGGTTTCGGAGGTGGACGACGCGGTGCGGCTTGGTGCAGGCCTGCGCTGGGCTGCGATGGGTACGTTCCAGACCTACCGGATCGCCGGTGGCGAGGACGGCATGCGACACTTCCTGGCCCAGTTCGGCCCGGCCCTGAAGTGGCCGTGGACGAAGCTGACGGACGTGCCGGAGCTGACCGACGAGCTGATCGACCGGATCGTGGCGCAGTCGGACGAGCAGGCGGCCGGCATGGGGGTGCGTGAGATGGAGCGGCTGCGCGACGACTGCCTGGTCGCTGTCATGCAGGCGCTGCGGGCCCAGGGCGTCGGCGCCGGGGCGGTGCTGGCACGCTACGAGCGGGCGCTGCTCGGCGGTCTGTCCGCGCGCGGACAGGACGACTCTGTGGACGGCGACGGGCGTCTGCTGCACCGCGCCCGGGTGCTGCCGGATTGGGTCGACTACAACGGTCACGCCCACGAGAGCCGCTACCTGCAGGTGTTCGGCGACGCCACCGACGCGTTGCTGAGCCGGCTCGGGGTCGATGCCGCGTACCTGGACGGTGGCCACAGCTTCTTCACGGTCGAGACGCACCTGTGCCATCTCGGTGAGGCCTCGGCCGGGGACGAGCTGGAGGTGACGACACAGGTGCTGGCGGCCGATGACAAGCGGCTCCAGGTCTTCCACCAGATGACGCGTGCCGGCGACGGCACGGTGCTCGCGAGTGCCGAGCAGATGCTGCTGCACGTCGACTCCGTGCTGAGCCGGGCGGCGCCGGCCGAGGGGCACGTCCGGGAGCGGGTGGGGGAGCTGGCGCTACGGCACGCGGCGCTGGAGCGACCGGCCCGGGCGGGCCGCTCGATCGGGATCTAGCAATCGCTCGATCAGCGCCACGTCGAGGGCCTCGACCAGCTCGTCGGCGGCGGCCAGGCGCTCCGGCCGCATGGTGCCGATCAGCCCCAGGCAGCGCATGCCGGCGGCCTTTGCCGCGGCCACGCCCGCTTCGGTGTCCTCGATCACCGTCGCCTCGGCCGGCCGCAGATCGGGGAGCGCCGCTCGCAGCAACTCGAGCGCGACGTTGTAGCCCTCCGGGTGCGGCTTTCCGGCGCCGACGTCGTCCGACGCGACGACGGCGGTGAACAGCTCGGCGATCCCGGCCGCTTGCACCACCGGCTCGATCTCCGCGCGGGCGGCGCCGGACACGATCGCGATCGGCACCCGCGAGGCGGCCAGCCGCACCGTCTCGCGCATCGCCGGTCGGATGGTGCGCCCGTCAGGCACACGCGCGCAGTAGCCGTTGACACGTTCGGCAACAATGAGATGGACATCGTCGCGGTCGCCCAGCCATGTTCGCACCATCGCCTCGTCGGAGAGGCCGGCCAGCTGCGAGATGTACTGCTCGTGGGTGGGCGGCCGTCCGTACCGCCCAAACACGTCCCGGGTGACCGCCTCCATCACGTGCTCATCATCGGAGAGCGTGCCGTTGAAGTCGAAGATCAGCGCGCGGGTGGGCATGGCGCGGCAGCCTAGATGATCAACCAGCTACCGCAGCGAGACGGCCGGTTCGATCACGATCTCGCTGGTCAGGCTGTTGGCGATGTAGCACTCGTGGTGGGCCTTCTCGACGATCCGAAGCACCCGTTCGACGTCGCTACCCGCGGCCACCACGATCTGCGGTCGCAGCGTGATCCGGGTTATCCGCACCGGCCTGTCGTCCTCCGGCATGACGGCCTCCGCCTGATCGGAGTAGGAGAGCACGTCGATCTGCGAGCGGGCGGCGATGGCCAGGAACGAGAGCATCTGGCACGAGCTCGCCGCGGCCAGCAGCAGCTGCTCGGGGTTGGTCAGCTCGGCGCTGCCGCGGATGGGGGGATCGGCGCTGACCTCGAGCGCCGGCGCGCCGGGCGGCAGCGCCAGCCGGTGGCTGCGGTCGTACCGCTCGTAGCCGACCGCCGTCGATCCGCTCCACGAGAGCACCGTTCGGTAGCAGTGGACGCCGGACATGGCGTGACGATACACGCGCGAATCCGTGTCGCCGACCGCGGAGGGGTCTGACCCCTCACCCGCCGCGTTGACACAGCTGTGTTCTCCGACGCGCGAAGTTGTGTCGCCCGCCGCGGAGGGACCAGGCTTCAGGACGAGCCGCCGAAGTCGACATCCTTGGTCTCGACCGTCCCGGCCGTCCGCCCCGGCGCCGTCTGGTAGGTCCAGTACAGGTTCGTGTGCGAGATGACCTGGTCCGGCGGCGGCGCCCCCCATGCCGTCTGGTCCTCCGTCGTGTGGGCGTCGCTGACAAGGGTCGCGTCGTAGCCCCTGACGAACGCGCCGTGCAGCGTCGAGCGGATACACGCATCGGTCTGTGCGCCGACGACGACGAGTCGCCCGACGCCGAGGCCCGACAGCACGGTCTCCAGAGTGGTGTCCTCGAAGGAGTCGCCGTAGGTCTTCTCGACCAGCGGCTCTGCGTCGCCCGGAGTCAACTCGGAGACGATCTGCCAAGCCTCGCTCTCCCTTGCAAGCTGCTCATCGGAGTGCTGGACCCAGACCACGGGCACCCTCTCCCGCCGCGCCCTCTCGACAAGGCTGCCGACATTCGCGACCACCGCGTCGCGCTCGTGAGCCCGCTCGACGGCGCCGTTCTGCACGTCGACGACGAGAAGTGCGGTGTTCGGCCGGTCATTGAGTGTGGTCATGGTCTCCCTTTACTCACGCTGGGCTGCTGTGTCCACTGACGATAGACCTAGCAACCGTGACGGAGCCAGCTCGCAGCCAGGTAACACCACACTACCGTGCCAGGCAACGGCCGAAAGGCCGGTGCCTGGCACGATCGAGCCGCACCCGACGCACAGTGGCGGACGGGCAATCGGCCGGCATCCCGGCCACCGCCGATGCGGCAACAAGCCACGTCGCGGCCCGATGGTGCCCGGCACCGGAAAGGCCGCCCCGGACCGGGTCTGACCCCTCGGGTGCCCCTCAGCCCCCGGTCACGTCCCGCCGCAGGAACGTCAGGTATGCGATCGTCAGGGCGGGCAGGCCGTAGGCGGCGCTCACCCATAGGCCGCGCACGATCGGCAGCCAGTCGGTCGGCACGCGGAAGAAGCCCTGCCAGGCCGAGAGCTGGGTCGAGAGCAGGTACGGCTGCGTGCCCGACAGGCCGGGCAGGATGCCGATCAGCTGCATCAGCAATGCGAACATCAGCGTGCCCACCACCGCCGCGGCGCTGTTTCGGGTCAGCGCCGAGAGGCAGAGGCCGAAGCAGGCGATGGCCAGGATCGGCACCAGGTAGACGAGGAAGCTGGCCGCCACCAGCACCAGCGCCCGGCTCGCCGAGACGGGCTGCCCCGACAGGTCGGTGAGCGGGTTGAAGCCCGACTGCAGCGTGCCCGCGACCACCGCCACCACCCCGGTCAGGGTCAGCGCCAGCATCGCGTAGGTGGCGGCCGCCAGCGTCTTTCCGGCAAACACGTGGCCGCGGTCGACCGAGCGGGTCAGGATCGTCTTCAACGTGCCGTTGTGATCCTCGGCGGCGATGATGTCGCCGGCCACCAGCGCCGTGATCAGCGGAAACAGCCAGATCGAGCCAAACAGCAGCAGCACCAGCGGCACGGCCAGGCCCGACTCGCGCACGTAGCGGCCGAAGGCGACGTCGTTGGGCGCGCCGTTTTGGAAGTGCAGCGCGGCCACGAACAGCATCGGCACGATCAGGGCCGCGCCCAGGCCGAGGTAGGTGCGCTTCTGCCGGGCCAGCTTGCGCAGCTCCCACAGGTACACCGTCAGCACCTTGGGCCGGGTCATCTCGCCGCCGCCACGGCCGGCTCGGGCTCGGCGGCCGGCTGGCCGGGAGCCTCCGACTCGCCCTCGGTGAGCTGGAAGAAGAGGTGCTCGAGCGAGCCGCGGCCGGTGGTCAGCT
>JAWVEC010000253.1:0-2752 GCA_033856975.1 Gaiellales bacterium | reverse complement strand
CCCTTGACCTGCTCCGGGCACTGGCCGTGCCCCATTCCTTCCGGCCTCCAGGGTTGCCGCCTCGCGACCTCTCGCCGGCGGCACGACATCTCATAGCCGGACTCAAGCCACCTGTTCTCGCGTACCCGCAGATCGTCACTGCCGTTCTGGAATGGCTCGTCGTGCTCCAGCCGGTGGAGGGCGGTTCTGGGTTCCTCCTGGATGCAGCCGAGTCCCAGCTCGCGTCCATGCCGCGCCCTGCTGCGCGAGAGGCAACCCCTCACGGGTTCATCGGCTGGCGCAACAGCGAGTGGGTTATGTACCTGCGGCTGGCACGGACACTGCGGCGGCTGCGCCCCGACCTGTGGAGCGGCGCCGAGCAGGGGCGGCTATGGGCGCTCGAGCGATGGCTGGAGCAGGGAGCTGAGTCGCGTGTGCGGCGGGGATTGCGCAAGATGTGGACGGGACAGATCGAGACCCCTATACGCGTCCGCCCGCCGACCGAGGAGCTGGTGGCGGCCTTCGTCGCGAGCGCGGCCACGGAGGGCGACGTGGTCGACCACATGGTTGGCGACCGCCCCACCGTCGGCTGGGGCAGCGCCTTCAACTCGCTGGGCGATCTCACCCGCAAGTCTGTTCGCGACGGACTCGACGCCAGGTTGGGCGAGATCGTCGACCGTGTCCGCCGGCGGGTGGTCGACGTCGAACTGCGCCGTGGCGAGGCGCCGACCGCCGCCAGCCGAGCGGCGCTGGCAATCAGAGACTCAGGCGGGCTGGGCGTCCTGATGCGACTGCTGACGGCGCTCGGCCGCGACGGCTTCGTGCGAGGATGGTCGTACGACGGGGAAGCCCGGTCGGTGGTGTTCAGCCGCTTGATTCGGGCCACCAGCCCCCGGGAGGGAGATGCTCCTGATCTCTTTGCGGCCGCGGTCGCCTCCGCCGGGATCGCCGACAAGCGACTGATCGAGCTCGCCATGTTCGCGCCCCAATGGGCGCGTCACGTCGAACGAGCGGTCGGCTGGCCGGGCCTGGCCAGTGCGATCTGGTGGTTTCACGCCCACACCAAGGACACGTCGTGGACGGTCGATCAGGACGTGCGGGCGGTGTGGGCGGCCGAGGTCTCCGAGCGGACTCCGCTGGCGTCGCAGGATCTGATGGACGGCGCGGTCGACGTCGAGTGGTTCGGCGACGTCTATGCGGCAACCGGCGGGGAGCGTTGGAAAGCCCTGGACGCAGCCGCCAAGTACTGCTCCACGGGTGGCGGACACAAACGGGCGCAGCTGTTCGCCGACGCCATGCGCGGCAAGGGCGACGAGCAGGCCCTGCAGCGCCGGATCGACGAGAAGCGCCACCAGGATTCTGTGCGTGCGCTGGGCCTGCTGCCTACGCCCGAAGGCGAGCAGCACGACCAGGCGGTGTTGGGCCGATATCAGGCGATGCATGAGTTCATCCGGAGCAGCCGCCAGTTCGGCTCTCAGCGGCAGGCCAGCGAGCGGCGGGCGGCCGAGATCGGGCTCGAGAACCTCTCGCGCAGCGCGGGATATGCGGATCCGATACGACTCGGTTGGGCGATGGAGGCACGCGGCGCGGCAGATCTCGCGGAAGGCGTCGTGGTGGAGCGAGACGGCGTCGTGGTGCGGCTTTCGATCGACGCCGACGGGAACCCCGATCTCAGCGTCCGACGTGCCGACAAGCCGCTGAAGACGGTGCCGGCGTCGTTGCGAAAGGATGAGCAGGTGGCCGAACTGCGCAGCCGGGCGACCGCCCTACGGCGCCAGGCCGGTCGCATTCGCGGATCGCTGGAGGAGGCGATGAATCGCGGCGACGGCTTCTCGGGAGCGGAACTGTACGATCTCACCCGCCATCCGACGTTGTGGCCGCGGCTGTCTCGACTCGTGTTGGTCGGCGAGGGCCCCACGGGCTACCCGGACGGCGATGGGCGGGCACTGCGCGACGCGGGCGGTGCGATGCACGCCATCGGCTCGGGCGAGACGCTGCGGATCGCACATCCCGTCGACCTGCTCGCCGACGGCGCGTGGCATGAGTGGCAGCGAGACGCGTTCGTTCGCGGGCTCGTGCAGCCGTTCAAGCAGTTGTTTCGCGAGTTGTACGTACCGACCGCGGACGAGCTGGCCGGGGACGGGGGTACGAGGCGCTACGCCGGGCATCAGCTGCAACCGCGAAAAGCGCTTGCGGTGCTGGGTGGTCGTGGTTGGGTCCACCATCCAGAGGAGGGGGTGCGGCGCACGTTCCACCGCGAGAGCCTGACGGCCGTGCTTGTATTCCTCGAAGGCTTCGCCACGCCGGCCGAGGTGGAGGGGCTGACGCTCGAGGAGGTGCGCTTCTTCCGGCTCGGTACCGGGGATCCGGTTGTGATCGCCGACCTCCCACCGCGGCTGTTCAGCGAGGCGATGCGAGACCTCGACCTGGCCGTCAGCGTTGCCCACGCGGGTGGCGTCGATCCCGAGGCGTCGGCGTCCACGGTGGAGATGCGGGCCGCCCTGATCGAGGAGACATGCGGGTTGCTCAAGATCGAGAACGTCCGCATCGACGCGCCGTGGGTGCTGATCGACGGCCGGCTGGGCGAGTACTCAGTGCACCTCGGCAGCGCCTCGGTTCACCGCCGCCCGGGAGGAGCGGTCTGCATCATCCCGGTCCACAGCCAGCATCGCGGGCGACTGTTCCTGCCGTTCGTGGACGACGATCCCAAGACGGCCGAGGTGGTGTCAAAGATGTTGCTGCTGGCTCGGGACGACGAGATCAAGGATCCCAC
>JAWVEC010000252.1:0-6157 GCA_033856975.1 Gaiellales bacterium | reverse complement strand
GCTACCAGCCCACGCTGGCCACCGAGATGGGCGAGCTGCAGGAGCGGATCACCTCCACCAACAAGGGTTCGATCACCTCCGTGCAGGCCATCTACGTGCCCGCGGACGACCTCACCGACCCCGCTCCGGCCGCCTCGTTCGCCCACCTCGATGCGACCACCGTGCTGTCGCGGTCGATCTCCGAGAAGGGCATCTATCCGGCCGTCGATCCGCTCGACTCGACGTCGCGGATCCTGCAGCCGGGCAGCGTGTCCGAGCAGCACTACAGCGTGGCGACGCAGGTGCAGCAGGTGCTGCAGCGCTACAAGGACCTGCAGGACATCATCGCCATCCTGGGCATGGACGAGCTGTCCGACGAGGACAAGGTGATCGTGCAGCGGGCGCGCAAGATCGAGCGCTTCCTGTCGCAGCCCTTCCACGTCGCCGAGCAGTTCACCGGCACGCCCGGCCGCTACGTCAAGCTGGAGGAGACGATCCGCTCGTTCCAGGAGGTGCTGGACGGCAAGCATGACGAGCTGCCAGAGCAGGCTTTCTACCTGGTCGGCGGCATCGACGAGGCGCTGGAGCGGGCCGAGAAGATCAAGGTCGGAGCCTGATGGCCGACCAGCCTCAGCGCGTCGACGTGATCACGCCCGAGGGCGCCGCGTTCGGCGGCGAGGCCGAGATCATCGTCGTCCCCGGCGTCGCCGGCGAGCTTGGCGTGCTGGCCAACCACGCGCCGCTGATCTCGAGCCTGAAGCCGGGCGAGACGCGGATCACGGACATCGAGGGCAACCGCCATGAGTTCGCCACCGACGATGGGTTCATCTCCGTGCGCAAGAACGAGACGCTGGTGCTGGTCGGCGAGGCCGTCCCCAGCGACCAGATCGATGCCGCCGAGGCCCGCGCCCGCCTGGAGCGGGCGCAGGCCGATCTCGAGCGCGCGCGGGCGGGAGAGGGCGACATCTACCGCGCCGAGCGCGAGGCGAAGTTCGCCGAGGTGCTCGTGCGCGTCTCGACCAGCTGACGCGCGCCGCTACTTGGTCTTGACCACCAGCGTGCTCGCGATCATGTCGTGCAGACCCTGCTTCTTTGACGTGAAGGCGATCATGATGACGCCGATCAGCAGGGTGAGGACTGACAGGATCTTCGCGAAGTAGCGGCCCGTGGCACGGCCGAAGCTGATCGCGTTGCCCTCGGTATTCGTGACCTTGATGCCGAGTGCCCGCTTGCCGATCGTGGCCTGGGCCGGCGAGCTCTCCTGGTAGGCGAAGTAGATCCAATCCACCACTATCACCGCCAGGCTGCCCGCACCGCCGATCCGCGAGAGGATGATGTTGGGGATCGCCAGGATCAGCGCGTCCACCAGGTACGCCGCGACCCGGCGCCAGAAGCCGGCGTACTCGGTCGCCACGCCGCCGGCGGCGGTCCCGACTCCGCAGCTTGGACAGAACTGGGCCGTGTCGGGATGTTCCGTTCCACAGTTGCGGCAGTACATCGGCGTGCTCCTCGAGTCGTCGGGTCTGTACCACGCTATCAGCGGCGTCGGACTGCGCAGGGCGCGCGTATCATCGAGCGATGATCGCGCCGCAATCCGGCAACGCCAGGTTCTGCATACGGTGCGGCCGCGAGCGGCTGCCCGCGGCCCGGTTCTGCGTGGGCTGTGGCTTTGAGTTCTCCGACCCCGGCATCCCGGCGCCGCCATTGCAGGTGGCGACGGAGCCGGGGCCCGAGCGCCCATATCCGATCCGGTTTCGGGTGCCGTCGTCGCCCCCGTCGCGGGGGACGAACCGGACGCGGCTGATCCTGGCGTTCCCGTTCCACGTCGGACCGCTGGCGGTCGTGATCGTCGCGCTGGTGGTTGCTGCCAACTCGTGGCACACGCGCGTGGCGGCCTGGTTGGGGCTGGTCGTGCTGATCCTCTGTGTGCCGGTTTTGGTGCTGTGGCTGTTGGCGATGGCGCTCTCGCTGGTCGTCTCGGTGCCCGCGTGGCTGGCCGCGCTGATGCTCGGCCGCGTGCCGGCGCCGCTGCACCGCTTTCAGGCGGCCATGCTCCGCTACGTCACCCGCACCTCGGCATACCTGTGCATGGCGGGCGGTCGCTGGCCGCCGTTCCCCTGGCAGGGAGCAGAGGCCCATCCGCGGGTGGAGATCGATCCGCCTGCGCCGCGCTCCCGGCTGAAGACCCTGTTCGTGCTGCCACTGGCGTTGCCCGCGGTGATCACGGCTGTCTTCTTCGGCGTGGTGGTGTGGATGCTCGGCGTCGGGGCGTGGATTGCCGTGGCGGTGACCGGACGGCTGCCGAGCACGATCGCGGAGATGCTTGATCTCTCGATCGGCTTTCAGTGCCGCACGCTCGGCTACTTCCCGCTGCTCCTGACCGATGTGTACCCCTGGTATGAGAGCGGGCCGCTGATGCTCCCAGCGCGTCGCGCCGATCCCGGGGTGTGATCTGGCTGCGAACTCGGTGGGGGGTGCCTGGCACCACCGAGCCGCGATTGTGGATGGTGGCCGCGCCGACGGTCACAGGGCGTCGAGCGAGCCGCGATAGCATCACACCGTGGGTAGGCCGTCCTATATGGAGCTGGTGCGCGAGCGCACGGTCGTGTTCGACGGCGCCATGGGCACGCAGATCCAGGCGCTCGACCTGACGGCGGAGGACTACGGCGGCACGCGCCAGAACGGCAACGTCGACCACCTCTCGGTGACGAGGCCGGACATGATCGAGCAGATCCATCTCGGCTATCTCGAGGCCGGCGCCGACGTGATCGAGACGAACAGCTTCCAGGCCTCGCCGATCAGGATGGAGGAATGGGGTGTCGGCGATGCCACGCACGAGATCAACCTGCGCGCCGCGCAGATTGCGCGCCGGGCCGCTGACGCGTTCGCGACGCCCTCCCGCGGACGGTTCGTGGCCGGTGCCATCGGCCCGTCCGGGATGCTGCCGTCCAGCGACGACCCGGCGCTGTCGGGCATCACGTTCAATCAGCTGGCCGACGCCTTCCGCGCCCAGGCCCGCGGACTGATCGAGGGCGGCGTCGACCTGCTGGTGATCGAGACGCAGCAGGACATCCTGGAGACGCGGGCAGCCGTCGACGGCTGCCGGGCGGCGTTCACCGACGCCGGCCGCAGCCTGCCGCTGCAGGTGCAGGCCGCGCTCGACGTCACCGGCCGGATGCTGCTCGGTACCGACATCGCGGCGATGTTGGCGATCCTGCACGCGATGCGCGTCGACGTGATCGGCGTCAACTGCTCGGTCGGGCCGGAGCACCTGCGCGAGCCGGTGCGCTACCTGTGCGAGCGGGCGCCGATGCCGGTGTCGGTGATCCCCAACGCCGGCCTGCCGCGAAACGTCGACGGCGTCGCCTTCTATCCGCTGGGCGCCGACGACATGGCCCGGCAGCTGACCGAGTTCGTGCGCGAGTTCGGCGCGCCGATCGTGGGCGGCTGCTGCGGCACCGGGCCGGCCCACATCGCGGCGCTGGTGGAGGCCGTTGCGGCGGCCACGGCGGCCCCCCGCCAGATCGTGTTCGAGCGCGCGCTGGCCAGCGGCATGACCGCGTCCACGCTCGATCAACAGCCCAAGCCGCTGTTGATCGGCGAGCGCGTCAACACCCAGGGCAGCCGCGTGTTCAAAGAGCTGATGCTGGCCGACGACTACGACGGGGCGCTGGCCGTCGCCCGCGACCAGGTCGAGGGCGGCGCACACGCGATCGACGTGTGCGTCGCGCTGACCGAGCGCGGCGACGAGTCGGCGATGATGACGCGGCTTGTGAAGAAGCTGGCGATGGGCGTCGAGATGCCGCTCGTGATCGACTCCACCGACGCCGACGTGATCGCTGCCGCGCTCGAGACGTACCCCGGCCGGGCGCTGATCAACTCGATCAACATGGAGAACGGCCGTCGCCGGATCGACGACGTGGTGCCCCATGCAGTTCGCCACGGAGCCGCGCTGATCGCGCTCACCATCGACGAGCAGGGCATGGCCAAGACGGGCCAGCGGAAGCTCGCGGTGGCACGCGAGATCCACCGCATCTGCGTCGAGGAGTACGGCCTGGCGGCCGAGGATCTGATCTTCGACGCGCTCACCTTCACGCTCGCCACCGGGCAGGAGGAGTTCGCGCAGAGCGCGCTCGAGACGCTGGAGGGGATCCGGTCGATCAAGCGCGAGCTGCCCGGCGTGTGGACGGTGCTGGGCGTCTCGAACCTCTCGTTCGGGCTGGCGCCGCATTCGCGACCGGTGCTGAACTCGGTGTTCCTGCATCACGCGATCGACGCGGGGCTGGACGCCGCGATCATCAATCCGACCCATGTCCAGCCCTACGGCGAGATCTCGGATGAGCGGCGGCAGCTGGCCGAGGATCTGATCTTCGCCCGTCGTGACGACGCGCTGCCGCGCTTCATCGCCCACTTCGACGAGCACACAGCCGAGCAGGAGCAGCGGGGCGATCCGTTTGAGGGCATGACCACCGACCAGCGGATCCACGCCAAGATCCTGCACCGAAAGCGCGACGGTGTCGAGGACGACATCGACCTGGCGCTGGACGAGCGCGGCGGACGCGAGAATTCCCACGCTGTCGACCTGCTGAACACGGTGCTGTTGCCGGCCATGAAGGACGTCGGCGACCGCTTTGGCCGCGGCGAGCTGATCCTGCCCTTCGTGCTCCAGTCGGCCGAGGTGATGAAGCGCTCGGTCGCGCACCTGGAGCGCTACCTCGACCGGATCGAGGGCCAGGCGAAGGCCAGGGTGGTACTGGCGACCGTGTTCGGCGACGTGCATGACATCGGCAAGAACCTGGTCGCCACCATCCTCTCGAACAACGGCTACAGCGTCGTCGACCTGGGCCGGCAGGTGCCGTTGAACGTGATCATGGACCGGGCCTCGGCCGAGGGCGCCGACGCGATCGGGCTCTCGGCGCTGCTCGTCTCGACCTCCAAGCAGATGCCGCTCGCGTTGCACGAGCTCGACCATCGCGGCCTGCACCTGCCGGTGCTGGTGGGCGGTGCGGCCATCAACCGCGCCTTCGGCCGCCGGATCGCGTTCCTGGATGACGGCCGTCCCTACGAGCCGGGCGTCTTCTACTGCAAGGACGCGTTCGAGGGGCTGGGCGTGATGGAGAAGCTGAGCGACCCCGACATGCGGCCGGCCGTAATCGCGGAGCGCCGCCAGCAGGCGATCGAGGCGCGCGACGCGCCGCCGCCCGTCCCGCCGCCCGCCGACGACCAGCCCCCGCCCGGCTCGGGCGTTCGCCGCGATGCGCCGGTGCCCGAGCCGCCCTTCACCGGTGCCCGCGTGGTCGCCGGGATCGACGCCGAGCTGATGTTCTCGCTGATGGACGAGCGCTCGCTGTTCAAGCTGTCCTGGGGCGGTAAGGGCGTTCGCGGCGAGGAGTGGCGGCGGCTGCTGGAACAGGACTTCACCCCGCGTCGGCTGCGCATGCAGCGGGAGGCGCTGCGCGACGGCTGGATCGTGCCCCGCGCCGTGTACGGCTACTTCACGGCGTCCGCCGAGGGCGACGACGTGGTCGTGTCCGATCCGCGGGGCGGCTCACCCGTGCGCTTCGCCTTCCCGCGCCAGGATCGCCACCAGCGGCTGTGCCTGTCCGACTACCTGCGGCGTGCTGACGACCGCGCCGACGTGGTGGCGCTGCAGCTGGTCACCGTCGGCCGCGAGGCGACCGCGCACATCGACCGGCTGCAGGCCGCCGGTGAGTACAGCGAGGCCTACTTCGCACACGGCCTGGCGGTGGAGGCGGCCGAGGGGCTGGCCGAGCTGGTGCATCGCCAGATCCGGGCCGAGCTGGGCCTGGCGGCCGAGCAGGGGCGGCGTTACTCCTGGGGCTACCCGGCCTGTCCCGACCTGGAGCAGCACGAGCTTGTGCTGCGGCTGCTGCCGGATGCCGCGCAGCTCGGGCTGGAGCTGTCGGCCGCCTACCAGTTCATCCCCGAGCAGACGACCGCGGCGATCGTGATGCACCATCCGGATGCGATCTACTTCAACGCCCGCCGCGGGGTTCGCTCCGGCCTGTGACACGCCACGACGCCCGGAGCGGTTCTCCCCCCGACGGAGAGCGCTGCTCCGGGCGAAACGTGCCATGGCGGAAGCGTCAGCTCCACCGGCCGATCAGACTCGCCGGCCCGGTACACACATGACGCGCCGGCCGCGGATTTCTTCCCG
>JAWVEC010000251.1:0-12796 GCA_033856975.1 Gaiellales bacterium | reverse complement strand
CGTCGCCGCTCACCCAGTTCTCCGGAGCTTCCGTCACGCCGTCCAGCGTGACGAAGAGCCATGCGTTGATGCGCCTCATGTGAGCCGTCTTTCGGTTGGGACCGGATGAGCTCCGCGCGCCGAGCGTCAAGGCGTCAACGAACTCGTTGAAGCCCTACCCCGTCGCTCCCGCTTCTCCACCTGCTCGGTTGTGCGGTTTGCGGGCCGGCGGCGTGGCGTGATCCATTCGGTGCGCGCTAACCGAGGTCCGCTGCGCAAAGCAGTCGCACCTCCCGTGCGAAAGAGGGTCAGATGAGGAAGCTCAACGCTTGGCTGTTCGTGACGCTGGACGGCGTCATCGAGGCTCCGGAGAAGTGGGTAATCGCCGACGACGAGATGTTCGGAGCCATGGAGGCGAACTACGCGAACTCGGACGCCCTGCTGCTCGGTCGCCGCACCTACGAGACGTTCGCCGCCTCGTGGCCGCAGCGCGGCAGCGAGGTCGCGAACGCGGACTGGATGAACAACACCCGCAAGTACGTGGCGTCGACGACGCTGGAGTCGCCGGAGTGGAACAACTCCACGGTGATCGAGGGAGACGTCGGCGAGGCCGTCACGCGCCTCAAGCAGGAGGACGGCAAGGACATCATGGTCAACGGCAGCGGCGCGCTCGTTCGGACGCTTCTCCGCGACCGCCTGCTTGACGAGCTTCGGCTCTTCGTGCACCCGGTGGTCGTGGGCTCCGGGATCCGGCTGTTCGACGATGAGAGCGATCCCGTTGAGCTCGCGCTGACCAATTCGCACGCGTACGACAACGGCGTCATCTCGCTCACCTACCGGCCGTCCGGCCCGGCTTGACAGCTTCCAGCCCGAGCCACGAGGCCAGACCCTCCAGCTCGGCCTGCACGGCCTTCGTAACGGTGCGTGTGAACTTCACGTCCTCATGAATCGCGTTCACGCGCAACACTGAGGCCTTGCGATCGGCGGCGGCATCGACCTTCCCGATCAGCCGGTCGTCGCAGAGCACCGGCAGGGCGAAGTAGCCCCATCTGCGGTTGGCCGCCGGCTTGTACATCTCGAGGGTGTACTCGAAGTCGAACAGCTCCCGCGTGCGGGCGCGATCGTGGATCAGCCGGTCGAACGGCGACAGCAGCGCCGCGCGCCCCTCGAATTCCTCGCCAAGCGCCACGGGGTCGACGCGCCACTCGCCCCGGACGCCCTCGACAATCGCCGGCTCGCCGGCATCGCCGACATCGGCCGGCTCCATCGGCATGACGGCGGTCTTCTGCCGGGCGATGCCGAGGGCGGACAGCCGCCGCTCGTCCTTGATCCGGCGAGCCTCGTCGACCGGCGGGACGACAACATCGGCCGGGTACACCCGCTCGGCCAGCGTCCACAGCCTTTCCCGCCCGATACGCCCCGCGATCGCGATCTCGCCGCGCATCATCAGGCACTCGAGCATCTGGGTCACGTTGCGGTTGTGCGTCCACCCGGTCGAGGCCCACGGCACCACGCTCGTGTCCGGGACGTCGCGCGAGGCGATTGGATCGGAGGCGGCGGCGAGCAGCTTGAGGATGTCCCTCCGGAAGGATTCGTTGCCGCGGATCCAGGCACGCGTGCGCTCGTGGGGAGGCCAGTCAGCCGCACCGGCGAGGTACAAGCCGACGTCGCCCATCGGACGCACCAGGGCGTTGTGCTCGAACAGCGTGCCGTCCCGCTCCAAGGCCTGCCGGAGGTGAGCGGGCTGATACGCCGATCCAAGGCGGCTCCAGGCGACCAGGTCCGCGCTGGGCGCGATCGCCGCGGTCGGATCGATCTGCAGCAGCGTCAGCTGCCGAACGACGGCGAGCAGGTCGGTCGGTCGGCGTGCGTCCAACAGCTGCGCGCGCACCGCGATCCGCCGGGCCTGCGCCTTGGTGAGCCGGTGCATGGACCGCAGGCTACGTCATCGCCCGGGTTCGAAACGGCGGTGAGCGGGCAACCGTCCCGCCCGCTCACCGCCGATCCACCGCAAGCCGCGCTACGCCTTCGGCTGGATGTTCTGGTTTACCCGGAAGGTGTTGTGCGGGTCGTATGCGCCCTTGATCTGAGCCAGCCGGTCGTAGTTGGCGCCGTAGCTGGCGCGTACCCGCTCCTGGCCCTCGTCCATCATCATGTTGACGTACGCACCCCCGGCTGAGTAGGGATGCAGACCCTCGAAGTAGTCCACGCTCCAGCGCCGGATGTCATCGACGTTGGCCGGGTCGGGATCGACGCCGGCGAACACCGAGCCCCAGCGTGCGTCGCGATAGGCCCAGGCCGTGTCGGACGATGCGACGTCGTGCGCGGCCCCGTCGATCGGGTACATGTGCATGGTCGACTTCATCGATGGCAGCTGGTTGCCGAACCGCTGGTGAACCTGGACGGCCTCGTCCGGGATCTCCTTGACGAAGTCGGCCCGCCAGTACCACTGTTCGCCGGGCGGGTAGAGGCCGTCGAAGGCGCCCTGAAGCGTCGCGTGCGGCATCGGGCCGACACCGTGCATCAAAGGCTCCGGCAGGGCATCCAGCAACGGTGCCATCGCCCGGGCCGCGTCCTCCTCCGAGCCGATATAGCACCAGACCACACCACACACCTCCCGGAGGTGAATCGCCTCCGGGAAGGGCGCTGCGGGCGGCACGATGTGGAACGCGAAGAAGCCGTTCAGCTCACGCGGAGCGGCCGGCAGGAACTCGCGGTACACGGAGAGCACCTCGGCCCCCAGCTCGGCGGGCCAGAACGTGGGGCCCGCAACGACCGTGCCCACCTCGTGCAGCCGGAACAGGAACGAGGTGACGACACCGAAGTTGCCGCCGCCGCCCCTGATCGCCCAGAACAGGTCCGGGTGCTCGTCGGCACTCGCGCGCACACGCTCGCCGCTCGCCAGAACCAGCTCGGCCTCGAGCAGGTTGTCGATCGTGAGCCCGTGCTTGCGGGTCAGGTGGCCGATGCCGCCACCAAGCGTGAGGCCGCCCACGCCGGTGGTTGAGATGATCCCGCTCGGCGTCGCCAGCCCGTGCTCGCCCGTCGCCCGATCCACCTCGCCCCAGGTGCAGCCGCCGCCGACCCGGACGGTGCGAGCCGCCGGGTCGACCGAGATGTCCTTGAGTAGCGAGAGGTCGATCATGACCCCGTCGTCGCACGTGCCCAGCCCGGCGCCGTTGTGACCGCCGCCTCGCACGGCGATGATCAGATCGCGATCGCGGGCGAACGCGACCGCCATCGCCACGTCGTCAGGGCTGGCACATCGGGCGATCAGTGCCGGCCGCTTGTCGTGCATCGCGTTGTAGACCTTGCGCGCCTCGTCGTAGTCGGCATCGTCGGGGCCGATCAAGCGGCCCTCGAAGTCAGCGAGCTGCTGTCGCGCAACCTGGACTGCTGTTGTTGCAGTGCTCATACATCTCCTCATATAGACCGTCGTTTGCTGTTCGGCCCAGCCTAGATACGAGGCTCCCGGTTGCACATGACCCGAGCTGACTCTCTTTTGCGCCAGCTCCCGCCGGTTCCGGCCGAGCGAGGATGATCAGATCTGACTATCGTCCCGCGCGTATGCCAGACCTCCCCGGTTCGCTTCGTCTCGGCTCGGCTTTCCCGTTCACCGGCCGCGCCGCCGAGCTCGAGCGGCTGCGCACGCTGATGCCCAGGGCGGAGGGCGAGGGACGCCGCGTCGTCCTTTTGGGCGGCGAGCCCGGTTCGGGTAAGAGCCGCCTCGTTCGCGAGTTCGCCGCTGAGGCGGCCGACGACGGTGTCCTGGTGCTCTACGGCGCCTGCGACGCTGTCGTGCGGACGCCGTACGGGCCGTTCGTCGAGGCTCTCGATCACCTGGCGCGCATCACCGATCCATCCGAGCTGCGCGAAGCACTCGGCACCGGCGGGGGCGAGCTGGTTCGCCTGCTCCCGGATCTCGCCCAGCGCGTCGGCGATCTGCCGCTTCCGGCGAAGGCCGATCCCGACACCGAGCGCCACCGGCTGCACACCGCGGTGACCGACCTGCTGACCGGGGTCGCACGAGGCCAGCCGGTGCTGCTGGTACTCGAAGACGGGCACTGGGCGGACGGCCCGTCGCTGATGCTGTTGCGGCACCTGACGCGAGCCGCTGGACACGCGCGCGTGCTGTTGCTGGCCACCTTCCGCGACACCGAGGCGGATGTGCCCGAGGCGCTCTCGGAGACGCTCGCCGACCTGCGCCGATCTGACGATGTCGTGCGGCTGCGGCTGGGGGGACTCTCCGGCGACGAGGTGGCCGCGTTTGTGCGCAGCGCGGCGGGCGGTGACCTCGGCCCAGAGTTGCGGCAGCTGGCCGAGGCGGTGCACGATCTCACCAAGGGCAACCCGTTTCTGGTCTGCGAGCTGTGGCGCACCTTCGTCGAGACGGGCGCGGTGGAGCTGGTCGGCGGCGCGATCCGGCTCACGCGCACGCCGGCGGAGATCGGAAGCCCAGAGAGCGTACGGGAGGTCGTCAGCCAGCGGCTTGCGCGGCTGTCACCGGTGACGACCGACCTGCTCGAGCTGGGCGCCACGGCCGGTCCGGAGTTCGAGCTCGACGTCGTGCGCGCGGCGGCCGGGCTCGACGAGGCCGAACTGCTGGCCGCGCTCGACGAGGCCGTTCGCAGCGGCATGCTCGAGGAGCTGCCCTCGCCCGGCCCGGCCTACCGATTCACCCACGAGCTGGTACGCCGGGCGCTGTATGACCGGCTGTCACGGATGCGCCGCGCCGAGCTGCACCTTCGCGTCGGTGAGGCGCTTGAGGCCCCGCCCGGGCGTTCTGGCCGGACGCTGGCAGACCTCGCACACCACTTCGCCGCCGCGGTGCCCCTGGGCTCTGCCGGACGCGCCGTCGAGTACAACATCCTGGCAGCCCGCGCCGCCGCCGCGGCGCTGGCTTTCGACCAGGCGGCGACGCTGTTGCAAACCGCGCTCGAGCTGGGAATCGAGGATCGGCGGCAGCGGGCGGGCGTCCAGCTCGAACTGGGCGACGCCAGTCACCGGGGCGGCAAGGCGGGAGATGCGCTGGAGACGTTCAGGGCGGCGGCCGAGATCGCGCGCGAGCTGGCGGACGCACAGCTGCTGGCCAAGGCTGCGATCGGCTTCGAGGACGCGTGCTGGCGGCCGGGGATGGCCGATCAGGGCGCCGTCGAGCTGCTCGAGGACGCCGCGGCGGCCCTCAGCGACGACGAGTCCGAGCTGCGGGTCGGGCTGCTGGCCGGGCTCGCTCGCGCACTCGACTTCCAGGGCGACCACGCGCGCGCGTCGGTCGTCCGCACCAGCGCGATCACGATGGCACGGCAGCTCGAGGATCGTGCCGGGCTGGCCACCGTGCTGATGCGCTCGTACTGGTCGCTTGGCGCAAGCTCGCTGGAGGAGGTGCTCGATATGGTGACCGAGGCGAGGGACCTTGGGGAGCAGCTCGGAAACACCGAGACCCGGGCCGAGGCGATGGCCTGGCGCACACCCAGCTTTGTCGCGCTCAGCGACATGGAGTCCGCCAGACGCGAGGTGGCCGCGCTCCGCGAGACCGCCGAGCAGACCGCGCAGCCGTTCATGCTTCACGTCGCCCAGCACTACGGCTCGGCGCTCGCGCTGTGCGACGGGCGCCTTGCGGAGGCGGAGCTGCTCGCACATCGCTCCCACGACTGGAGCCGCCTGCTGACCGGCCGTGACCCTTCGGGCACATACGGGGTGCAGATGTTCAGCGTGCGACGCGAGCAAGGGCGGCTGGCAGAGCTCGCTCCCGTGGTGCGGATCCTGGCTGGCGAGAACAGCCGAAACGGGCCCTGGCGGCCGGGGCTCGTCGCCCTCCTCGCCGAGCTCGGAATGGAGGCCGAGGCGCGGCGGGAGCTGACGCGGATCGCCGCCGACGGCCTCGACCAGTTTCGCGAGTCGCTCTGGCTGACAGCGCTCACCTACCTGACGGATGCCTGCTCGGCGCTCGGTGACGAGGCGATGGCGGCCTTGGTATACGCCGAGTTTGCACCACTCAGCGGCACGAACGTGATGATCGGCCACCTGGTCTCGTGCTACGGAGCCGCGGACAGGTACCTCGGCATGCTTGCCGCGACGCTCGGCGAGCACGACCAGGCCGTGGAGCACTTCGAGCGAGCCATGGCACACAACGGGCGGATGCAGGCGGAGACGTGGCTCGCCCACACCCGCTACGAGTACGGACGCTTTCTGCTTGCACGAGGCCGCGGCGATCGCGACCAGGCCGAAGCGCTGCTGAGCGAGGCGGCGTCACTGGCCGCGCGCATCGGCATGGCCACACTGCTCGGCAGGATCCAGGCGCTCGGCGCCCGCACTCCCAGCTCCGGCGGGCCGGATGGCCTGTCGCCGCGTGAGGTGCAGATCCTGGGCCTGATCGCTCGCGGGCTCAGCAACCGTGAGATCGGAAGGACGCTGTCGATCAGCGAGCACACCGCCGCCAACCACATCCGCAGCATCCTCCGCAAGACCGGCTGCGCCAATCGCACCGAGGCTGCCTCCTACGCCCACCGCCACCGGTTGGCATCGATCTGAGCATCGCTGGCGAGATCGGGCGCATCCTCGCTACGATCCGCGCATGCCGCTCTACATGATCGAGCGAACGTTCGCCGACCAACTCGACCTCACGGATGACGACGTGCAGTTGATCGAGGAGATCAACACCGACGAGGGCGTCCGCTGGCTGTTCTCGTTCCTGAGCGCGGACCGGCGACGCACCTACTGCCTGTACGAGGCGCCGTCGCCCGAAGCGATCCTCGCCGCAGCGAAGAGAGCGAACGTCCCGGCCGATGCGGTGGTCGAGGTCGGCGCCGGCACCCCGGGTTTCTCCGACCGCCTGGAGGACTGGGCCAAGAGCGCTCGGCCGGCCTGACCGCCCAGGCTTGACAGCTACTGCGGCTGACCTCTAAGGCCGGGCGCCTACGCCGCCCGCCACTCGCGGCGCAGGATCGCGTAGACCAGCTCGCTCTGCCACTCGCCCTTGACGAACTCGTTCTCGACCAGGTGGGCTTCGCGGCGCATCCCGATCCGCTCGAGCACCCCCGCCGACGCGGCGTTGCGCGGCTCGAGCCGGCCAACGACACGATGCAGGTCGAGGTCTTCGAAGGCGATCTCGAGCAGCAGACGCGCCGCCTCGGTCGCGTAGCCGCGACCGTGGTGGTCGGGGTGGAAGACAAAGCCGATCTCGCCCTGGCGATGCTCACGGCTGACCAGTCGCAGCATGCAGTCGCCGATCAGCTCACCGCTCTCCTTGAGCACGACCGCCAGGCTGACGGAGTCTCCGTCCTCGGCCAGCGTCGACCCGCGCGCCTTGTCCTGCAGTGACGTCCGCACCTCGTCCGGGCCGCGCGCCCCCCAGTACAGCCAGCGGGCGACGTCCGGCCGAGACTGGATCGCCAGCAGCGGCTCGAAGTCGTCGGCGGTGAACTGCCGCAGCAGCAACCGCGCCGTCGTCATGGCGGAGTCGCGCAGGCTCACGGACGGTCCCTCACCGCTCGTAGCCGGGGCTCTCCCTGTCCAGCTGGCGCTTGACCGCGGCGAACAGCGCCGGAGCGTTGCCGGTGTCGCGAGCGAACTGCCCCGCCGTGTGCTCGGCCAGCTGGTCGGAGACGCGTATCAGCGGCTGGCCGGTGGACTGGGCCAGGATCTGCACCTGGCAGGCCCGCTCCAGGAAGTACAGCTTGTGCCAGGCATCGGCGACGTCGGTGCCGATCACCAGCACGCCGTGGTTCTCGAGCATGACGACGTTGACATCTTCGCCAACAGCGCCGCCGATGCGGACGCCCTCGTCGGCGGCGTCGGCCAGGCCACCGTAGGGCAACGATGCAACGTGGCCGTGGAAGTACATCGAGTTCTGGCTGACCGCGCTCTCGAAGCCGCCCCGGGTCAGCGAGACGGCGGTTGCGTAGGGCATGTGCGTGTGCAGCACGCAGCGGGCCGAGGCCCGCGCCTGGTGCACGCCACGGTGGATCATGAACGCCGTCTGTTCCCACTCACCATCGCCCTCGACGACGTTGCCGTCCAGATCGACCGTGATCAGGTCGGACGCCGACAGCTCCGACCAGTGCGGGCCGAACGCGTTCAGCAGAAACAGGTCGTCGCGGCCGGGCACGGCCAGACTGAAGTGGTTGTCGACGCCCTCGTTGAAGCCGTACAGGGCTGCGGCGCGCAGCGCGGCGGCGAGGTCGACCTTCGCCTGGCGGATAAGATTGGTGGGTGCTGCGACAGGGGTCGTGGCCATGGTGGTGCCTCCGGAGACGGGTTTCGGTAGATGGTAGTCAGAATGCCTGGCTGGCGATGGTGAACTCGCGATCGAGCGCGAACGGGCTGGACGGGACGCGGCCCGTCAGCAGGTCGGCCAGGATCTCACCGCCGGCCGGCCCGGCCATCACGCCGTGGCCGCTGTAGCCGGTGTTGATATGGATGCCGCCGATTCCGGTGGGGCCGATCAGCGGCCGCTGATCCGGCGTCATCGTGTACTGGCCGGCCTGCACCGCCCACGCCGAGCCGCCGCGATGCCAGACATCGGCCCAGAAGCCGGCCGTGTGTGCGACGGCGACCGGGCTGGCGGGATCCAGCAACGCCAGCGCGAACCCGGGGTCTGCGGGCACGTCCTCGACCGGCGCGGCGCCGCGCTCGCCGGCATCCGGGTACAGCAGGTAGGCGCCGGACGCGACGGGCCGCCAGTGCGCTGTCGTCTCCTCGTCGATCGTCATCGGCGCATCGCGCGGCACCTCGGGCACATCCCACATCACCACCCGCTGCCGCCGGACCGCCTGCACCGGCAGCTTGATGCCGACGGCAGCGCACAGCAGCTCGGATAGCGGCCCGCAGGCGATCACGGCCAACTCGGTTGCGATCCGGCCACGCTCGGTGCGGACGGCCACAAGCCGCTCGCCGGACAGCTCGAAGCCGGACACGCCGCAGTCCGTGACGATGTTCGCAGCCGAGCCCTCCAGCAGCCCCATCGCGATCCGTTTCGGCTCGATCAGGCCGTCGTTCTGACGGTAGCGGGCCTGCAGCACGTCCGGTGACAGCCATGGGAAGCGCCCGCGCGCCTCGTCGCCGCTGAGTAGCTCGACACCGTCCACGCCCCATGACCGCTGCCGCTCGACCAGCTCGCGCTGCCGCTGGGCGGTGGTCTCGTGACGGGCCAGCCACAGGTATCCCTGGCGACGCAGGCCCGGGTCGTGCAGGCTCTGGCCGGTCGTCTCGGCGAAGTCCTCGAACAGCGCCACCGACCGGCGCACGAGCTCCAGCTCCTGCTGATGTTCGAGCTGCAGCCGATAGCCGCCGGCGGCAACGGCGGTGGTCATCGAGCAGAGCGCGGAGCGGCGCTCGACCAGCACCACCGAGAGCCCCGCGCGCGCCGCATAGAAGGCGGTCGCGGCGCCCACGATTCCGCTGCCGATCACGACCAGCTCGGCGGTGGCGGGTGGGTCGTTGAGCCGTTGCACGGGAGCGCTATGCTCGCACATCGATGACACCGCCACTGCTTGCCGCCTCGATCACGCCGCTTCGCGACGGCGGCGCCAGCCTCGACGAGGAGGCGATCGCGCCGCTGGTGCGCCACCTGCAGGACGGTGGCGTGGACGGCATCTTCTGCTGCGGCACCACGGGCGAGGGCGTGATGCTGACGCTGGACGAGCGGCAGCGCGCGGCGGCCGCCTTCCGCTCGGCCTGCGAGGGCGTGCTGATCGTGCACTGTGGCGCTCAGACGACCTCCGAGACGACCCAGCTATGCGAGCATGCCGCTGCCATCGGCGCCAACGGGGCGGCGGTGATCCCGCCCCCCTACTACCCGCTGACCGAGGACGAGCAGGTCGAGCACTTCGTGGCCGCCGCCGCCGCCTGCGCGCCGCTGCCGTTCTACATGTACGCGTTCACCGCCCGCAGCGGCTATCCGCTGAGCATGGCCGTGATCGGCCGCGTACGGGAGCGAACACCCAACCTGGCCGGCCTGAAGGTGTCGGAGCAGCCGTTCGATGTCGTGGCGCCGTACTTGGCGCTGGGGCTGAAGGTGTACGTGGGCAACGAGCCGCTGATCCCTGAGGCGCTCAAGGCGGGCGCCCACGGTTCCGTGTCGGGGCTTGCGAGCGCCTTCCCGGCGGAGGTGGCACGGCTGCTTCGGGAGCCAAGCAGCGAGAACGCCGAGCGGGTGCGCGAGCTGCGCGACGCGCTGGGATCCGCCACGTTCGTGGCCGCGGTCAAGCGCGTGCTGAAGAACCACGGCGTGCCGATCGAGGCCGACATGCGGCCGCCGCTGCTGCCGCTCGGCGACGAGCACGCTGCGCGGATCGCGACGCTCTGAGGGCGGCCGCCGGCAGAACCTGGCGCTGCGTGGACTCTGCCCACGGGCCGCGATAGGCTCGGGCCGCGCGGCCACACCTACGGAGGAGAAGCCATGGATGTTCAGATCCGCCACACACCGTCGTTCGCCGTCGCTCGCTGCACGCTGAAAGGCGGCGAGACGATGCGGGCTGAGTCGGGGGCGATGATGGCGACGTCGGACGGAGTCGCCATCCAGGCGTCGATGCAGGGCGGATTGGTGAAGTCGCTGAAGCGAAGCGTGCTGGGCGGCGAGTCGCTGTTCATCACCACCTACACCGCGCCCGCACAGGGCGGTTGGGTGGATTGTGCCGCGCGGCTGCCGGGCGATGCGATGCTGGCCTCGCTGACCGGCGAGCAAGCGCTGAACATCCAGCGCGGCTCGTACCTGTGCTCGGAGTCGACGATCGAGATCGACACCAAGTGGGGCGGCTTCAAGAACCTGTTCGGCGGCGAGGGCGGCTTCCTGATCCGGGCGACGGGCAGCGGCGAGGTGGTGGCGTCGTGCTACGGCGCCCTCGACCGCATGACGCTGGCGGCGGGCGAGAAGGTGACCGTCGATTCGGGCCACATGGTGGCCTACGACGATACGGTGCAGATGACGCTCCGCCGGGCGGCGGCCGGCGGCCTCACCTCGCTGAAGAGCGGCGAGGGTTTCGTGTTCGATTTCACCGGCCCGGGGGAGGTGATGGTGCAGTCGCGGAATCCGGACGAGCTGATCAGTTGGCTGACGACGGCTCTGCCGTTCTCACGCCAGTAGCCACAACGTGAAGGAGACAGCATGCGTACCAGGCTCAACTTCGCACTCGCGCTCGCGGCGCTGACGGCGATCGCGGTGGTCGCGGTGGCGTCCGCCAGCGGATCGTCCACCCCGCTGATAACCACCTCGAGGTCGCTGCAGGTGATCGAGCGGCCGGTCACCGACACCGTGATCAACACGGGCGCCAGGGGCGACACCACCGGTGACCTGCTGACGTTCCACAACAAGCTCTACAACGCCGCCAACACCAAGGTGATCGGCAGCGACCAGGGCTCGTGCATCCGGATCAGCCCGGCGGCGGGTAGCTGGGAGTGCACGTGGACGAACTTCGTGCCCGGCGGCCACATCACGGTCGAGGGGCCGTTCTTCGACACCAGGGACAGCATCCTCTCGATCACCGGCGGCGCCGGCGGCTACCGAAACGCCCGCGGCCAGATGCTGCTGCACGCCAAGCCGAACGGCCAGTTCGACTTCGAGTTCTCGCTGATCCCATAGGCCGTACCGGGGGTCGGCCCAGCCGGCCCCCAATTATTGGAGTCAAACACTCCCCGCGCAGGATTGACGGTTCTGTGACCGGATCGTTGCAGCTCGCCCGCATGGTTGAGGGAAACGTCTCCCCGGGCCAATTATTGGAGTCAAACACTCAGCAGGCGGGATTGACGCGTCTGTGACCGAATCGTTGCAGCTTGCTAGCGGACGCAGATGTCGAGGCCGTACGGCTTCGCCAGGCGGTTCGCCTCGGCCAGCCGGCCGCGCAGCACGGCCACCGCCGCGGCCACCGCGGCGGTGTTGTGCGATCGAGCGGCGGCAACCAGCGCGTCGCCCGCCACCGTCGCCGAATCGACCGCGTCCAGCAGCCGCCCGATCGTGACCGCGTCGGCGGAGGGCGGCTCGAGCTTTCGCAGCTGCTTCAGCTCGGCCCGCTCGAGCGCCACCGCCTTCGCGCCCTGGTCGGCCAGCAAGGCGAGGTTGGTGGTTGGCTTGAGCGCGGCGATCTGCCCCTGGTAGTGACGGCAGATGGCACCCGCGGCCGAGACGTACTGCGCACGCGTCAGTGCCGGCTTGGCAGAGCTCGACCCGCCACCGCCGAGGCAGCCGGCCGCGCCCAGCGCAAGCACGATGGCAGCGCTAGAGAGCGCCGCCGGCCGCATGCGGCGCGGTGGGATCATCGGCCTCCGCAGCCGACTCGCGGGCCAGGTACTCCTCGGCCATCAACGGGTTTGCACGCGCCCGCTCGACCACCGTCAGCAGACCGGACATGCTGGAGACCTCCTCGACCTGCTCCTTGATGAACCACTGCATGAACTGCTCGCCGGCGTAATCGCCCAGCTCCCGCGCGAGCGTCGCCAAACCGCCGATCTGCTCGGACACGCGCCGCTCCTGCGCGAGCGCGAGCTTGACCGGCTCGACCACGTCGGCAAACCCGGTCTGCGGCGCATCGACGCCCGGCACGAGCACCCCGAGGCCGGCGTCGAGCAGGTACTGCACCATCATCATGGCGTGGTTTCGCTCCTCCAGCGCCTGCCGGTAGAAGTGGGCGGCAAGCCGCGGCAGCGTCTCCGAGTCGTAGTAGACGGCGATCGCGATGTACAGCTGGGCGGCGCCGAACTCGTAGCCGATCTGGCCGTTGAGCGTGTCCACGAATCGAGAGTCGGGCATTCGGATCTATCTCCTTGCGTGATGGCGGAAACCACTCGCTGCCGGGCGGTAGGCTACCCGACGGCCGGAGCAGAC
>JAWVEC010000250.1:0-7560 GCA_033856975.1 Gaiellales bacterium | reverse complement strand
TGAGGCCACGAGTGCCTCGGATCACTTAACCCCCACGGCGTCCGCGTCTGCCTCTTGCCTTTCAAGCCACGCGGTACGCTCATCGGGCGACGTTCGGGCATCAGCCCGGATGGCACCGCCGAAGGTTTGGATCTCCGAACCGAGTGCGTCCGCTTGCATGTTGAGCGCCACGAGCACGGCATCCTGCATGTCGGGGATCGCACCCGAGGGTCGTCCTGAGCAGCTTTAGGGTGTAACTCATCGGCCCGAGTCTGGCACAGAGCTCGGTCTGATTGGGCACAAATCCGCGTTCTCTGCCCAAACCCCCACGAATCGGGCCGAATCCACGGGTATTTCGCGCCCTAGTCCCGACGCATAGACACCCGCGAGCCACGGAACCATGCGGCTTGCGGGGCGTTTTTGGGTCTAACGCCGTCATGCTTTGGGAGCAGGGGTTCGCTGGTTCGAATCCAGCCGTCCCGATTCGCGGTTTCTGACTCTCCCACAGATGCCACCCGATCTAAGCGGAGTACAAGTCGCTGCGCGGCCGGTTGCGATCCGCACAGGTAGTGTGGTTGGACGCGCCGCGCTCGACGGCAAGAAACCTATGTACGGACGCCGTTGGCCCGAGATCGAACGGTGCTTTGTGGAACGCTCGCAGAGGTCGTGATGGAGGAGATGGAGGCGGAGCGGCGGCCGCCCCCTTGCAAACACGATCCGCGCTCGAGTATGGTCCCACGCATGCCCCGGTATCTCGTCGAGCGCACGTTCACGGTGTCTATTGAGGACATGCCTCCGGTCGCCACGCGGTCGAAGCGCATCGTCAACACCGCGTTCCCGGACATCACCTGGGAGCACAGCCACGTCGTCGTCCAAGACGACGGGCGCGTCCGCACGTTCTGCGTGTATGCCGCGCCGGACGAGGCGATGGTGCGCGAACACTCCAAGGAGCTGGGCGAACACGTGATCGACGTGATCCACGAGATCGCGGGCGACGTCAGCCCGGAGGATCTCCCAGACTCCTAGTCAGGCTTAGGCGCCCGGCGCTCCCTCGATAGGGTCGAGGTGGAAGTGCATCTGGTAGACCAGCGCGAGCCGGCGGCGGATGTCGCGCCGGGTTTCCGCGTCGTCCTCCGCGACGAGGTCGAGCGCCTCCTTGTACAGCAGTAGCGCCCTTTCCATCGCCCATCCGCGCTCCGCCTCCTCGGCTGCGGCCAGGAAGTAGCGGACGGCGCGGTCGCCCTCGCCCGCCTCGCGCCAGTGCCGAGCCATCTGGGTGATCGCCTCGCCCGCCGTAGGCGCCTCCTGCTCCAGGTAGCGCGCCAGGTCGGCGTGCAGCTCCTGCCGCCGCACGCGCGGCAGCATGTCGTAGGCGGCGTCGCGAATCAGCATGTGCCGGAAGCTGTACTGCTCCTCGCCCGCGATTGCCGACACCGCCTCGCGGCGGATCAGGTCGCGGCGCTCGAGCGCCGTCAGCGTGTCGCCAAGCGTGGCAGCGTCCTCGGCCACCCGTTCCACCGGCCCGCGCCAGAACACCTTGCCCATCACGGCGGCGGACAGCAGCACCGACCGCTCGCCCGGCGGCAGCGCGTCCAGGCGCGCGGCGACGATGCCGCGGATGGTGGTTGGCAGCGTCTCCGCGCTGCCGGCCGGGCGCTCGGCCACGGTCGCCGCCAGCTGCTCGATGAACAGCGGATTGCCCTCGGCCATCTCGGCGAACATGGCCGCGCGCCGCTGGCGCTCGCTCTCCTCGATCCCGCGCAGCACGTTGAAGGCCAGCGCCTGGGCTTCGACGCCAAGTAGCGGCTGCAGCGGCATCGAGATGTAGCCGGGCAGCCCACCGCCCCAGCCGGGCCGGTTGTCCAGGAGCTCGGGGCGCGCCAGCGTCAGCAGCAGCACGGGCAGTCCGTGCATGCGCCCGGCCAGCTGCTCGATCAGGTCGAGCAGGCCGCGGTCGGCCCAGTGGATGTCCTCGAACACCAAGACGGTCGCTTGCTCCGCCGCGGCCGCCTCGATGAAGCACCGCACCGAGAAGAACAGCGCCTCGCGATCCTCCGCGACGATGTGCGGGTCGATGCCGAGGATGATGGCGAGGTGACCGGCTACCACCTCGGGATCGGGTACGGCGAGGCGCTCGCTCTCGGCCCGCAGCTTCGCCAGCACCACGTCCGGCTCGTCGTTCTCGAAGATGCCTGCGAACTGCTTGACCTGCGTGGCGAAGGCGCCATAGGCGCTCGACTCGCGATAGGGCAGGCAGCGGCCGCGCACGGTGCGCCCGCCGCCTGCCGTCACGATCCGGCGGAACTCGGACGCGAGCCGCGACTTGCCGACGCCGGGTGGCCCCAGCACGGTGACCAGGTGCGGCGTCCCCGCGGCCGCCCACTCCCAGATGCCCTTGAGCATGGCCAGCTCGCCCACGCGGCCGACGAGCTCCGAGCCCGACCGGCCGTCCCCGCTGGCCACGCGCTCGGCCAGCCACACCTCGACCGGCAGCTCCTTGCCCTTGGCCAGCACCGGCTCGGCGACGGCATAGTCGACCAGGCCGTTCGTGCAGCGATACGTCTCGGCGCCGACCAGCACCCCGCCCGCGGGGGCGGCGGACTGCAGGCGTGCGGCGGTGTTGATGACGTCGCCCGCCACCATCGCCTCTCCCCGCTCGGGCCTGGCGCCGATGGTGACCAGCGCCTCGCCCGTGTTGACGGCGATCCTCACCTGGGTGCCCAGGGCGGCGCGGACGGACAGTGCCGCCCGCACCGCCCGCTCGGGGTCGTCCCCGTAGGCGGTGGGTGCGCCGAACACCCCGACCACAGCGTCGCCGATGAACTTCTCGACCACCCCGCCGAACGATTCGATCTCGTCGCGGACGCGGTCGTGGTAGGGCGCGAGGATGGCACGCACGTCCTCGGGGTCGAGCGTCTCCGCGCGCGAGGTGAACCCGACCAGGTCGACGAAGATGACCGTGACGATCCGCCGCTCCTCCCGCGACGCCGGCTTGCCCCCGGCCAGCGGACGTCCGCACGCCAGGCAGAACTGGGCGATCGGCGGGTTCTCCTGCTCGCATATGGCACAGACGGTCATGAACCGAGTCTACGGCCTTCCGGTGCGAGTGATGGCCAGAAGGTACTACCGCGGCTCTCCACCGTCTTCAGGCTCATGTCCCTCCTCGATGTATGACTCGCCACGCTTCCCTCCACAGGATCCGCGCCGCCTCTCTCCGATTGTCCGTGCCGCACACGTCCCCGTCCAGCACGCATCGTCCAGGGCGATCACCTCAGGACGCACAACTCCCCCCTGCTTCCAAAGGATATTCAGCGGTCGTAGGCCGTCGGCGTCGGGCGGGTGACATCGATGACCTGGCCGAGCATCTAGTGCAGGAGGAAGCCGCATTGCGGGCCGACCAGTCAGGCCACGAATGCCTGGTGTAGGTTTGCCGCTTGCAACGGTTGCGGGATCTTGGGAGGGTGTTTCGACCCGCCGCTGGTAACCGGGTGTTGCTGCGGATCGGGGTCGCCTACACGTTGTTCATCGGCGCCCAGGTGGGAGTCTGGGTCGCCCTGCTGGTCTATGCCTACCAGCACGGCGGGGCGACCGCCGCAGGTGTGATGGCGCTCGTACAGCTGGTGCCGGGCGCACTGCTCGCCCCCTATCTGGGCGGATTGTCCGACCTCAGGCGCGCGGGCCGCGTGCTGGTCGGCGGGTACGCGGCGTTTGCCGGGTCGACGGCGATCGTCGCGGTCGTGATATCGGTGGGCGGGCCGCGCCTGGCCGTGTTCGCGCTGGCGCCACTCATCAACCTGGCGATCTGTGTGCCTCGCCCAGCGCAGGCGGTGCTGTTGCCGTCGATCGTGGAGTCCGCCGAGGAGCTGGCCGCCGCCAACGCCGGCCAGGGCTGGCTGGAGAGCGCCGCCACACTGATCGTACCGATCATGGTCGCACTACTGCTGGCCGCCGGCGGCCCCGCGCTCGCAACCGCCGGGATGGCCGCCTTGGCCGGTCTGGCGGCGCTTGTGGTGCTCACGATCGGCGGGCCGTTGCCGTTTGCGAGCTCCACCGACCGGAGTACCGACGGGCGGGCCCTGTCCAGTTTGCGGCTGATCGCACGCCAGCCGGCCACATTGGTCTTGGTTGCGGTGCTCGGCGCGCAATACATTCTGGTCGGGGCGCTTGACCTGATCTTCGTCGTACTTGCCTTCGGCGTCCTTGGAATGGGGCAGGGCGGGCCGGGGTACCTGACGGCAGCATTCGGTGCCGGTGGACTGCTGGCGATCTTGATCACCGCCAGCCTGGTAGGCCGACAACGCCTAGCTTCGGCACTGATCGTGGGCGGGCTGGCCGCCCCCGGCGTGCTGCTGCTTCTGGCGGTACATTCGACCCTGGCATCGGCATTCGTCCTGATCGCGCTGGCCGGCGTGGGGCGGAGCCTGTTCGACGTGACCGGTCGTACGCTGCTTCAGCGCACCGCCCCGCCTGACCTGCTGGCACGCGTCTTTGGGTTGCTCGAGTCCTTGCTAAACGCCGGCCTCGCCATTGGAGTCGTGCTGGTGCCGCCCCTGGTCGCGCTGGGGGGCGCCAAGGCAGCACTGATCGGAACGGGCCTCGTCATGCTCGGCGTGCTCGCCACCACCCAAGGACGGCTGCGAACCCTGGATGCGGCAGCGACCGTGCCGCTGATCGAGATCCACTTGCTGCGCTCGATCCCGCTGTTCGCGCCCCTACCCGCCCCGGCACTCGAATCGTTGGCCCGCGCGCTCACCCCTCTCAGCCTGCCCGCCGGCACCGTGGTCATCCGGGAAGGCGACCCGGGCGACTGCTACTACGCACTCGCCGGCGGTGAACTACGCGTCGAGCGCGGTGGCGTAGCCATCACCACACTGCGGCGCAGAGAAGGCGTAGGTGAGATCGCCCTGATCCGAGACACACCCCGCACCGCCACCGTCATCGCCCAAACCGACGTCGACCTCTACACCCTCGACCGCGAACCCTTCCTGCTCGCAATGACCGGCCACGCCTCCGCACGCCAAACCGCCGATGCGATCGCGCAAAGCCGCCTCGACGAGACCGAATCAGCCACCACGGCTGGCCGCACCACGACGACGGACGTCACCCCCGATACTCGGTGACCAACGGTTAGGGGTGTTCAGTGGTGCACCGCTGAACTCGCAGGTGTGCGCGCCTCGGTACAGCTCGACCACCTCACGGGCGACGTGTCCCCAGGAGTAGTTCTCGCCGGCGTGGCGATGCGCGTGTGCGGCGCGGCGTCTGCGCTCGGCGGGGTCGTTGATGGCGGCGACGATGGCGTCTGCGAGGGCGGCTTCGTCGTCGGGTGCCACCAGCCAGCCGTCGGGCTCTCCCGGGGTGACGTCAAGCCCTTCAGCCGGACGACGCGGAGTCTCCCGGTGCGTAGACGTTCAGCAGCACGTTGAACGCCGCCAAGGCGCCATTGCCGCCGGCGGAAAAGCGCGCGCTGCGGCCGTCGGCCGAGACCACCGACAGCCCACCGATCACCGACGCGCTCGACCCGTCGAGCTCGATCGCCGTGTCGCTGCAGACGCCGAAGGCGAGCGTGTCCGGATGCGCGCGGAGGAGGCCGTACAGCCTGCCCCAGCGGTAGTCAACCGTCAGACGTGGCTCGAGCGCGACCGGCAACACCCCGAGGCCAGGACGCACCGTGACGAAGCCGGCACGGAACTCCGCCACCGCCTGATCCTCGACCGCGGCTGGAGCCGGCTCGGGCAGGGCCGCATACCAGCGTCCCATCGCGGCTGTCATCGCGCGGTCGGTCATCACCACCGGCGCGTTCGCGATCGCCGCGCGCACAAAGGACGCGAACGCTCGATCGCCGACGGGAGCCGCCAGCGACGCCTGGTCGCCACCCACGAACAGCACACCCGCGGCGCCCGCCAGTTCCGACGCCGACAGCGCGTGCTGCCCGTAGACGATCTGGTCGACCTCACCCACCCAGCCGGCGTCGGCCACCGCCTTGGCGTAGAGCTGCGCGTCGTGGTTCGACGTGCCGGTGCTCGGATAGCCGGCGAACACCTCGACGATCCGCGAGCCGCCGGACGCGGATGCGCGCCGCAGGAACTCGCCCATCACCGGCCCCGTCGGGTCGCCGGCAACGTCGCCGCCGAGGATCAGCCTGCCCGGCCCGGGTGCGCGCAGCAGTCCGGCCGGCCGCGGTCCGGGAGAGTGGAACGCCTGCGCTTGGCCGTGGTCGTAGGGCATCCGCGCCGCGACGTCGTAGGTGAACTTTCCGGACGGAATCAGGTGAGTCAGCAGGTTTCGGGCAGACAGCGTGCCGTCCGCGCCCCTCCAGGCGTGCGTGGCCGCGGCGGTCTCGCCGTCGATGATGGCGACGGACGAGTCGCCGAACACGCCCGACAGCCGGGCATCGCCGATCAGCCGCACGCCGGTGTTCACGTCGACCCCCACGCCCAGCCTGCTCGCGCCGCCGAAGCGATCGTCGGACTGGGCGACCACGTTCAGCAGGCGGCCGAAGCGGCCCATCTGGTAGAAGTGCTGGTCGAGGATGGTGGCCGTCGAGCCGAAGCTGAGCCCGCGCTCGAGGTCGGAATCATTCCCCCACCAGACCAGCACCGAGCCCTGCTGGAGCTCGTTCTCCGGCGAGCCGCTGTCGGTGAAGCCCCAGATCATGCTGCGCGACTCGACCGCGTCGCCCGCGCTGGTGCCGCCGAACACCACGCCGCGGCGGTACGCATTCGCCATCGCCGTCTCGAGCGGCGTGCCGGCCACGGCCTCCATCGCAAGGTCCTGATCCCCGCCCAGGAAGAACGCGGCGTCCACCGCGGGATCGTCGAACCGCGATGCGTAGGCGGGATTCTGGGCGTCGGCGCGGGTGAAGATCGGAAGCAGCGTCGCGGAGCAGCCGCTCAGCCCCACGTACTCGAAGACCACCGCGCGGCAGGCATCGGCGATCTGGTCGGTGCGCTTCTGGGCCAGCTGCATGTTCGATCCGAACGAGGGTGTCGTGCCGTACGCCGCGGGCACCACGAGGATGTCGATGGTCGGGCCGCCGGCACGCTCGGCGGCAACGCGGGCGAACCCCGAGAGGGAGTCGTGGCTGTAATCACCGCCGACCGGCACCAGCATGGGCGTCGGCGCGGCGCCCGACGAGGCGGCTCCTCCCAGCAAGGCTGAGGCCGCGATCAAGAGCGGCACGAGCACGAGACGCGTCCACAGCGAGTTCGACACACCGACTCCCCCCTTCAGGCCGAACCGTACCGGGGCCGCGACGCCTCGATACGACGACGTGTCGGTACCGGGTACCAACATCAGGGTACCTCCGAGTCTTGAGATCGCCCTAGAGGCTCTAACGGGCGTATTCTCTACCTTACTCGGCGTCTATCTCATAGTGCGTTGGCTGTAGGCGGCGCTCGCCTTCACCGTCGTCACCAGAGCTGCGCCGGCCCTCGCCAGGGCCCGTCTTCACGCAGCCCAAACAGCACCCGGCTTCGCGCCTCGATGCTGTTCAGGATCGCCTCTCCCAGGTCGAGCGACCGGACGGCCTCCGTTGTGCAGAATCGGGTCAGGAGATGCTTCGCAAGGTCGGCCCTGCCGGCG
>JAWVEC010000249.1:0-3575 GCA_033856975.1 Gaiellales bacterium | reverse complement strand
CCGAACACCGCCCACAGACCGTGCGCGGCGACCTGGTCCTGCACCCAGTTGGCGAGGCTGCTCAGCATGGCGTCCGGGGGCTACGCACGCGCCACCGCCACCAGCGACGGCATCTCGAAGGTGATGGTATCGCCGTTGCGGAGCGGGTCGAGCACCGCGGCCACGTGGTCGATCACGCCCTGCCGCTGCGACGCGGTCGCCGAGCGATAGGTGGTCATGATCGGGCCGGCCGTGAGCGCACGCTGCACGAAGTTGCCGGCGTCGGCGAAGCTGGCCGCGATCCGCTCGATCTCGACCACGATGTCGGAGAAGCCGGCCTGCTCGAGCAGGATGCGCAGCTCGGCCGGATCCGACAGCACGAACGGCGCCGCCATCGTGCGCCCCGCCTCGGGACCGATCTGCTCGGCCAGTCCCTCCGCCAGGGCGCGGAATCCGGCGCTGGCCGAGAGATCGCTCCAGCAGGCGATGCCGGCACGCCCGGCCGGCCCGAGCACGCGGCGGAACTCGGCCAGCGCCGGCACACGATCGGGGACGAACTGAAGGCCCTGCTGGCAGGTGACGATCGAGAACTCGCCATCCGCGAACGGCAGCCGCTCGGCGCTGCCCTGTACGAACTCGATCTCGGCGCCGCCCGGCGCGGGCTGGGTTCCGGCGACCTCCAGCATGGCCGGGTTGCGATCGAGGCCGACCACCCGGCCCGATCGGCCCACCAGGCGCGCCAGCACGCGGCTGAGCGCGCCGGTGCCGCAGGCCACGTCGAGCGCGCGATCGCCCGGCCCGGCCTCGACCATCTCGGCGACGCGCTCGGCCAGCGGCGCGAACATGGCCGGCACCAGGTACTCCTGGTAGCCCCGCGACATCTCCTCCCAGCCGGCGTCGGAGCTGAGCGCCGAGCCGCCGTGGCCCGAGCTCACGCGCCGCTCTCGCGCTCGAGGTTCGCGAGCTGCTGCTCGAGCCCCTCGGTGACGGGTCCCTTCGCCAGGCCGGCGAGCAGCATCGGCAGACCGATCTCGGCCGTCAGCGTGACGTGGCTGCCGGCGCCTTGGGGCGCGATCTGGAACTCCGTGGTGCCGGAGCGGGTACCGTCGACGCGCTCCTCCACCAGCCGGCGCGGCGGTTCGAGCACGGTGCGGCGCACGCGCATCCGCTCGCTCTGCCCCATCGCCGAGACGACGCACGAGATCTCGCCCGACTCGCTGACCTCACACTGCGAGACCGATGACGGCAGCGTCTTTATGTGACGGTGCGGATCGGCGATCACGTCCCATACGGCCTCGGGCGCGGCGGCGATGGTGCGGGAGACGGTGACCTTCACGCGACCGCGTCGTACTCGCGCACCGACCGGTAGAGCGTGTCGCGCTGGGCGGGGCGGAAGCCGGCGTTGCGGATCGTGTGCAGGAAGTCGTCGACTCCGGCGCGATGGGTGGTGCCGGCGGCCGAGACGACGTTCTCCTCGATCATGATCGAGCCCAGGTCGTCGGCGCCGTAGAACAGCGCAACCTGGCCGATCTTGATCCCCTGGGTCACCCAGGAGCTCTGAATGTGATCGACGTTGTCCAGGTAGATGCGGCTGACGGCCTGCATCAGCAGGTAGTCGAAGCTGGTCGGAAACCAGGTCACCTGGGAGGCCAGCTCGGTGTTATCGGGCTGGAACGTCCAGCTGATGAAGGCCCGGAAGCCGCGCATCTCATCCTGCAGCTCGCGGATCCGGCGCAGGTGCTCGACCCGCTCGTCCGGCGTCTCGACGTGCCCCCACATCATGGTCGCGGTGGTGCTCATGCCAAGCCGGTGCGCGGCCCGCATGATGCCCAGCCACTCGTCCGAGCTGGTCTTGATCGGCGAGATGATCTTGCGCACGCGATCGACCAGGATCTCGGCGCCACCGCCCGGCAGCGAGTCGAGGCCGGCGTCACGCAGCCGAGACAGCGTCTCGGACGGCGTCAGCTTGGCCTTGCGGGCGATGTGCTGCACCTCGCTGGGCGAGAGCGCGTGCAGGTGGATCGGGTAGCGGGCCTTGATCGAGCGGAACAGATCCTCGTACCAGTCGATGCCCAGCTCGGGGTTGTGGCCGCCCTGCATCAAGAGCGCCGTCCCGCCCAGCGCCAGCGTCTCCTCGATCTTCTTGAAGATCACCGGCCGGGGCAGCGTGTAGCCCTCGCGCGTATCGCCGGGGCGGCGGTAGAAGGCGCAGAAGTTGCAGTCCGTGTAGCAGACGTTGGTGTAGTTGAGGTTGCGATCGATCACGAAGGTGACCCGGTCGGCCGGCGTCTTTCGGCAGCGCAGCTCGTGCGCCACGCGGCCGATCCGCACCAGCTCGCGCGAATCCAGCAACGTGCGGGCATCATCGTCTGTGATCCGCTCGCCGGCCAGCGCCTTGTCGAGCACCTCGGTGACGTTGCCGGTGCGAAGCTCGGTGGTGCTCATGCCACCCGCTCGTGCTCGATGAAGCGCAGCTCTGGCACGGTGTCCAGCTCGCCGGCCAGGTGCGCCAGCTCGAAGAACCGGATCAGGCCCTGGCGCTCGCGCGGGCCGAAGTGGTAGCGCAGCTTCTCGAAGTAGCGGGCGAGGAAGCCGGCCGGCCAGCCGTACTCGGCGGACGCGCGGCGGGCGAGCGCCTCCGGCTCGGATCGCGACACGGCCAGCGAGCGCAGATGGGCGCGCTCCAGCTCCTCCAGGCCGTCGACCAGGCCGTCGCGGCAGGCCCACACGGCGTACACCATCGGCAGCCCGGTGCGCTCCTGCCACAGCCGGCCGAGGTCGTAGTGCGGGGTGGGATCATCGAACGCGCTCTGCAGAGCCGCGTCGCCGATCAGCATCCTGGCGTCGGCCGGCTGGTCGAGCGGCACCAGGTCGACCTCGCCCAGCAGCACCCGTGTCAGCACCACCGAGGTGGCGCTTTCGGGCGTGATCGCCACCGAGCGCACCTGCTCGATCGGCTTTCGCGTGATCAGCTGGATCGAGTCGACGGCGCCCTCGGTCGAGACGCACAGCCGCGGCAGCAGACGCAGCCGCTCGGCGTTTCGGGCGTACTCGATCGAGCTGATCGGCGCCACGTCCAGCTCGCCCGCCAGCAGCATCGCGTTCAGCTCGGTGGGCACGCCCGACACCTGCTGCAAGCCGGCCCCCTCAAGCTCGTAGAACACGGGCGCCATGTTGGCATACGAGATGCGGCCCAGCCTAAGCAAAGGTGCGCAGCCTGTTGTAGAGGGTGTCGCGCTGGACGGGGATGCGGCCGGCGTCGCGGATCAGCGCCACCAGGTCGTTGATCTTCTCCTCCTGCGGCGTGACGGCACCGGCCGCGTGGGCGATCTTCTCCTCCATCACCGTGCCCTGGATGTCGTTGGCGCCGTAGTGCAGCGCGATCTGCGCCAGCGGGGTCGAGATCATGATCCAGTAGGCCTTGATGTTGGGGATGTTGTCCAGCATCAGCCGCGAGACGGCGATCATCTTGAGGTCGTCATAGCCGGTCGAGAAGCGCCAGCCGCGCCGCTCGAAGACGGTGTTCTCGGGGTGAAACGGAAGCGGGATGAAGGCCAGGAAGCCGCCCGTCTCGTCCTGCAGGTCGCGCAGCCGCA
>JAWVEC010000248.1:0-5945 GCA_033856975.1 Gaiellales bacterium | reverse complement strand
CCGAGGTTGAGCACGCCGATGCCGCCGGCGAAGTCGATGTACTCCTTGCCGTCGACGTCGACCAGCCGCGCCCCGTGCGCGTGATCGGCGACGATCGGCGCAAGCGAGACGCCGCGCGCGACGTAGGTATCGCGCATCGCCATCAGTGATTCAGTTTTCGATCCAACCTGGACTGCCATCGGTGACCCCCGTCTGCGTGAGCTTTGCGCCTGCGAGTATAAGACGAGCGCGGCTCTGCGCGCTGAGAGTCCTGGTACGATTGGCCACTCTGTCCAACCGCTGAGAGAAGGACCGTCTGTATGACCACCAGCAGCAACGGCTCCGAGGGCGCGTTGTCGCACGACACGCTGCAGGACCTCGCGAAGCGCCACCTGATGATGCACTTCACGCGTCACTCGACCTTCCGCCACGAGGACATTCCGATCATCAGCCACGGTGAGGGCTGCTGGCTGTACGACAGCAAGGGCAAGAAGTACTTCGACGGCCTGGCCGGCCTGTTCTGCACCCAGATCGGGTACAGCTACGGCGCCGAGCTGGGCGAGGCGGCCGCCAAGCAGATGGCGGAGCTGCCGTTCTACACCAACTGGAGCTACGCCCACCCGCGCGCCATCGAGCTGGCGGCGAAGGTGGCCGAGCTCGCGCCCGGCGATCTCAACCGGGCGATGTTCGTCTCCGGCGGATCCGAGGGCAACGAGGCGATCATCAAGATCGTCAAGCAGTACCACCAGCTGAACGGCGAACACCGCCGCTACAAGATGATCGCGCGCCGCATCGCCTACCACGGGACGACGCTGGGCGCACTCTCGCTGACCGGCATCGCCGGGCTGAAGACGCCGTTCGAGCCGCTGATGCCGGGCGTGCGGCACGTCTCGAACACCAACCGCTTCCGGCGCCCCGACGGTGAGTCCGAGGCCGAGTTCACGGAGTTCCTGCTGAACGAGCTGCGCGAGGTGATCGAGCAGGAGGGCGCCGAATCGGTGGCCGCCATCTTCATGGAGCCGGTTCAGAACGCGGGCGGCACGTTCACGCCGCCGGAGGGCTACTTCCAGGGCGTGCGCGCGATCTGCGACGAGCACGGCATCCTGATGGTCGCCGACGAGGTGATCTGCGGATTCGGCCGTCTGGGCGAGTGGTTCGGCTCGACCCGCTACGACATCCGGCCCGACCTGGTGACGTTCGCCAAGGGCATCGCCTCGGCGCACGTGCCGCTGGGCGGCGTGCTGATGACCGACCGCATCGCGGCGCCGTTCCTCGAGGGCCACACCGTGCTGAACCACGGCATCACCTATGGCGGCCACCCGGTGGCGGCCGCGGTCGCGCTCAAGAACCTCGAGGTGATGGAGCGAGAGGACGTGCTCGGCAACGTGCGCCGAAACGAGCCCTACTTCCACGAGATGCTCGAAAAGCTGGCCGAGAAGCCGATCGTCGGCGACGTCCGCGGCGCCGGCTACTTCCACTCGCTGGAGCTGGTCAAGGACAAGGACAGCAAGCAGACGTTCGACGAGGAGGAGTCGGAGCATCTGCTGCGCGGCTTCCTGTCGGGACGGCTGTTCGAGGCCGGGCTGATCTGCCGCCAGGACGACCGCGGCGACCCGGTGATCCAGCTCTCACCGCCGCTGGTGGCCGGGCGCGAGGACCTCGACTTCATCCACGACGTGCTGGACACGGTGCTGGACGAGGCCTGGGAGGAGATGCAGAAGCCTCGAAACAGGCAGGCCGTCCGGGGCTAGCCCGAGCCCGGCGAACTCACCGTGCTCACGGTTGCCGACATCCTCGGCATCGAACAGCTCGAGATGAGCCTGGCCGGCGGGGCGGGCGGCAGCGGCCGCCCCGTCCGCTGGGCGCACATCAGCGAGCTGGATGATCCCACCCCCTGGCTGTTTGGCGGCGAGCTGCTGCTGACCACGGGCCGGCCGATGTCCGGCGACGCCGCGGGCTTCGTCGAGCGGCTGGCGTCGAGCGGCCTGTCCGCGCTCGGCCTTGGCCTCGGCTTCGGACACGAGCGGATGCCGGACGCCGCGGTCGCCGCGGCCGATCGGCTCGGCTTCCCGGTGTTCACGATCCCCTACGACGTCCCCTTCATCGCGATCACCGAGGCGGTGTTCACGGCCGTCGCGGGGGATCGCGTGCAGACCCTGGAGCGGATCACGGAGCTGATGCTGGACGGGCTCGAGATGGATGCGCTGCTGGAGGAGATGGGCCGGATCGCGGGCAGCGCGCTGTGCCTTCGCGGCGCCGACGGCCGCATGATCGCCCAGACCGGCCCGCTGTCGGCGGACGACCCCGGCGTGATGGCGCTGCCGGTGCTGACCGGCAGCGGGGTTGCCGCCGAGCTGCTGGCGCTGCCCGGTGGACGCGGCGACCGCCAGCTGCTCCACCACCTCCAGACCGTGCTGGCGGTCGAGCTGATCAAGCGGCAGGCCGTGTCCGCGGCCGAGCGGAGGCTGGTCGGTGACCTGGTGGAGGCGATCCTGGCCGGCGAGGTGAGCCGCAGCGAGCTGCGCCGCAAGGCGCCGGCGTTCGGCCTGGACGGCCAGCGGCCGCTGGCGTTCACGCTGCTTCGCCCCGCCCACCGCGGCTCGCGGGCGCTGGCCGAGCTGGCCGAGCACGCCGGCGAGCTGGGCCCGGCCGCCGTTCGCGACGGCGGCGTGGCGGTGCTGATCGAGGCGGCCGATGACGATGGCGCCGAGGCGGCCGCGCAGCGGCTGCTGAGCGAGACGGGCGCCGGATCGATCGGCGTTGGCCGCGTCCGCCACGATCCCGCCGAGCTGCGCCGAAGCTACGACGAGGCGCTCTACGCCGTCGAGGCGCGCACCCCCAACGGCCACCCCGAGGTGGCCACGTTCCGCGACCTGGGCTCGGTGCAGCTGCTGCTCTCACTGCAGGGAGACCGCGCCGTCGAGCTGTTCTGCGACTCGACGCTGGGCCAGCTGGTCGCGCACGACGATAGCCACGGCTCGGCGCTGATCGAGTCGCTGCGGGCCTACATCGAGGCCAACGGTCGCTGGGCGGAGGCGGCCACCGAGCTCTCGGTGCACCGCCACACGCTGCGCTATCGGGTACGCAAGATCGAGGAGCTGACCGGACGCGACCTCTCGTCGGCCGGCGATCGACTGGAGCTGTGGCTGGCCCTGCGCGCGCACGAGCTCCGCGCCCCACGGACCCAGCTGGAGCATGCATGAGCCGCGTTGCCGTAGTCGGCGCGGCCGGGATCATCGGGCCGGCCATCGTCGCCACGCTGGCCGAGCACGAGGCGATCGAGGAGATCCGCTGCCTGGACGTGAACGCCGCCGGCGCCCGCGCCGTGGCCGAGGCGCACGGGGCTGGCCGCGCCAGCGGCGGCGAGCTCGATATCACCGACAGCTCCGCAGCACGGGCCGCGATCGAAGGAGCGACCGTGCTGCTGAACACGGCCTCCTATCGCATCAACCTGGCCGCGATGGAGGCGGCGCTGGACTCCGGCGCGCACTATCTCGACCTGGGCGGGCTCTACCACGTGACGCGGCAGCAGCTCGAGCTTGACGCGCGCTTTCGCGAGGCGGGGCTGCTGGCTGTGCTGGGCATGGGCTCGACGCCCGGCAAGACGAACGTGATGGCGGCGCACGCCGTCGAACGGCTGGGCGGCCGAATCGACAGGGTGGTGGTGGCGGCGGCCGGCCGCGACCCCAAGCCGCCCGCCGGTCCGCTGGTGGCGCCCTACGCGGTCGAGACGATCCTGGACGAGCTCTCGATGCCGACGCCGGTGGTGCGGGGCGGTGAGGACGTCTTCCTGGAGCCGCTCAGCGACGCCGGCATCGTCGAGTTCGGCGAGCCGGTCGGGCCGGCGCCCACGATCTACACCATCCACTCCGAGCAGGCCACGTTCGCCGACAGCTTCGGCGCCTCCGAGGTCAGCTTCCAGCTCTCACTCAACCCGGCCTTCTTGGACAAGATCCGGCTGCTGACCGACCTCGGCCTGGCCGGTACGGAGCCGATCGACCTGCGCGGCAGCGACGTCGTGCCACGCCAGATGCTGCTGGCGCTGATCGCACGGCTGCCCAAGGCCTCGCCGTCGCACGAGGCCTTCGGTATCCACCGGGTGGAGGTGTACGGCGAGAACGGCGCGGCGGTGACCGAGTGCGTGACCCGCTCGGTCGACCGGCTGGAGTTCGGCGGCGGCGTGCTCTCGACCGCCTGCCCGCCGGCGGTGGTGGCCGACATGATCTGCCGCGGGGAGCTGCCGCAGCGCGGCGTGCTGCCATCCGAGCGGGCGGTGCCGTTCGGGCCGCTGTTCGAGCGGCTGGAGCGCTACGGCGTCAGCGTCCACGACGCGTGACGGGTTGAACCGCCCGCCTGGTCTCGGCCGCGCGGCCGAGACCAGGCTCCGCGTCAGCCTCTAACCGAGCAGCTTCTTGACGCTGTCGAGGCGCTTGCGCAGATCGGTTACCTCTCCGGCCTGCGACTTGACCGCCTCGGCCAGCGCCTGGATGTTCTGCACCAGCGAGTGCGTCAGCGCGTCGATGTCCGACGCCGAGGACGAGACCGCGCGGGTCGCGCGGCGCCCCCCGCGACGGGCGGCGGGAGCCGTGCTCTTGGAGACGCGACGAGCACCGGCCTTGCTCTTTCGCAGCGAGCCACCGGCCCGCTTGCGTGCGACGCGGTAATAGTTCGCGGCCACCGTGCCGGCGCGCCGGCCGGAGTCGGTCGAGATCTTTGCGAACGCCTCTGTGCGGTTCATCCCACCCGCAACCAGCTTCTCCACCTGATCGAATATCTGCTCACCGATCTCACCGGAACGCGGCATATCTCACCTCATAGTCGAATGACGGAACACAACGGCGATAACTCTACAGGTTGTGTTACGTACGCGCGTCGCGATAGCGACGGATCAACGCGTTTGTTGATGAATCATGAGAGAGGTCGGGCGTGGTCGTGCTCAGCAGCTCGTCGCCGATGCGCCTGGCCAGCACCTTGCCCAGCTCGACGCCCCACTGGTCGAACGAGTTGATGTTCCAGATAACGCCCTGGGTGAAGACGCTGTGCTCATACAGCGCGACCAGCTTCCCGAGTGCTGAGGGTGTCAACCGATCGGCAAGGATCGTGCTGGTGGGCCGGTTGCCCTCGAATACCCGGTGCAGTGCGAGGCTGCCGGTGGTGCCCTCGGCTTCGACCTGCTCGAGCGTCTTGCCGAACGCGAGCGCCTCGGTCTGCGCAAACACGTTTGCCATCAATAGATCGTGATGATCGCCCAGTGGGTTGAGGCTGTTGGAGAACCCGATGAAGTCACACGGGATCAGCGACGTTCCCTGATGGATCAACTGATAGAACGAGTGCTGTCCGTTGGTGCCGGGTTCGCCCCAGACGATGGCACCGGTCTGATAATCAACCACCCCGCCGTCAAGCGTCACCATCTTTCCGTTGCTCTCCATCGTCAACTGCTGGAGATATGCCGGGAAACGCTTGAGATATTGTTCGTACGGCAGCACGGCCACGGTTTGGGCGCCGAAGAAGTCGGCGTACCAGACCGAGAGCAGTCCCATCAGCGCCGGCAGGTTGCGCTCCAGGGGCGTGGTGCGGAAGTGCTCGTCGATGGCGTGAAAGCCGGCCAGCATCTCGCCGAACGCGACGGCGCCGATCGCCAGCATGGTCGAAAGGCCGATCGCGGAGTCCATCGAGTAGCGGCCCCCCACCCAGTCCCAGAAACCGAACATGTTGTCGAGATCGATGCCGAACGCGGACACCTGGTCGGCTGCCGTCGACACGGCCACGAAGTGCTTCGCGATCGCTGACTCGTCGCCCAGTGCGGCCAGCGCCCACTCCCGTGCCGAGCGCGCGTTGGTCATCGTCTCGAGCGTGGTGAACGTCTTCGACGCGATGATGAACAGCGTCTGCTCGGCGTCGAGATCGCGCAGCGCCTCGGTCAGGTCGGTGCCATCGACGTTGGAGATGAAGCGAAACGTCATGCC
>JAWVEC010000247.1:0-3869 GCA_033856975.1 Gaiellales bacterium | reverse complement strand
TCCCGAGACGCTCCAGCTGACAGGAGCGCTGGCCGACAGCTGGACGTCCAACACCGACGCCTCCGAGTGGACGTTCAAGCTCAAGAGCGGCATCACATTCCAGGATGGGTCGCCGATGACGTCCAAGGACGTCGTCTACACGATGGATCTGCTGTCGGACTCCAAGGGCGGATCGAACGCCCTCTCGGTGTTCGGCGGCGTGCTGGACAAGGGCGGCACCACGGCGGTCGACGACGCCAACGTCAAGTTCACGCTGCTCGCGCCCAACGGCAACTTCCCCTACCTCGTCTCCCGCGACAACTACAACGCGATCATCCTCAAGGATGGCACCGACCCGGCCAGCTTCGAGAAGACCTTCCTCGGCACCGGTCCGTTCAAGGTGGAGAAGTACACCACCCAGGTCGGCGCCTCCTTCGTCCGCAACGAGAGCTACTGGGACAGCGCCAATGCGGCGCTGCCGGACAGGCTCGAGTTCACGTTCTACGAGGACGAGCAGCCGCAGATCCAGGCGCTGCAGGGCGGCACCGTCGACGCCGTCGGACAGATCTCCGTCTCGGGCGGCCGCGCTCTGCTGAGCGACCCCGCCTACACGATCATCGACGTGCCTTCCACCGCGCACCGGCAGGTGCACATGCGAAACGACAAGGCGCCGTTCACCGACAAGCGCGTGCGCCAGGCGATGGCGCTCAGCATGGATCGTCCCGGCATCATCGAGGCGCTGTTCGCAGGCAAGGCCAAACTCGGAAACGACAGCCCCTTCGCGCCCCAGTACCCGTCGACGGACACCTCGGTACCGCAGCGTGCGAAGAACATCGAGATGGCGAAGCAGCTGCTCTCGGACGCGGGCATGGCGAACGGCTTCTCGGTCACGCTCAACACCGAGAAGGCATACGAGATCCCCGATCTCGCGCTCCAGATCCAGGCCGGCGCCAAGGAAGCCGGCATCACCGTCAACATTCTCCAGCAGAGCCCGACCGTGTACTACGGCGACTTCACGTTCGGCAACTCACCCTGGCTCGACTCGACGATGGGCATCACCGACTACGCGCATCGCAGCGTCCCCAACGTGCTGCTGGGTGCCCCGCTGCTCTCGACCGGCACCTGGAACTCGGCGCACTTCAAGAACCCGACCTACGACGGGCTCGTCAAGCAGTACTTCGGCGCCACAGACCTCCAGACGCAGAAGGGCATCTCCAAGCAGATCGAGACGCTGCTGCTCGACGAGACGCCGATCATGTTCCTCTACTTCTACGACTTCTTGGGCGCGACCAAGAAGACGCTGGCCGGCGTCGAGATCACTCCCGTCGGACAGGTTCAGCTCGCGAAGGCAGGCTTCACCGCCTGATCCCCCTCTCCACCGTCGCCGGCCAACCCGGCGACGGTGGAGACCCTCCCTTCCGGACATGGCACGCTTCATCCTCCGCCGACTCGGACTCGCAGTCATCACGCTGTGGCTCATCTCGGTGCTGGTGTTCTGCTCGATCCAGCTGCTTCCCGGCAACGTCGGCCGCTCGATCCTGGGACCGCTGGCCAGCCCCCAGGCGGTGGCCGCGCTGAACCACCAGCTGGGAACCGACAAGCCTGCGCTGACCCAGTACACCGACTGGGTCACGGGCGTCGTCCAGGGCGACTTCGGCACCTCGCAGAAGCTCCAGGTATCGGTCAGGCCCCAGCTTACGACCGCCCTTCGCCACTCGTTCGAGCTGGCGCTGATCGCATTCCTGCTGGTGGTGCCGCTCAGCTTGATCGGCGGAACCGTCGCTGCGCTGCGTGTCGGCAGTGCGATCGATCGGGGCATCACCACGACCGGCCTCTCGCTCTCGGCCGTGCCCGAGTTCGTCACCGGCGTGGTGCTGATCGCGGTGCTGGGCATCTGGCTGAACGTGCTGCCGATCTCGGCAGCGTGGGAGCCCGGAGCCGGCCCCTGGACGCAGTTCACCCACCTGCTGATGCCCGCGATCGCCCTCTCATGCGTGCTGTTTGGCTACGTCGCGCGGATGGCGCGAGCGGGGATGGTGGAGGCGCTCGACTCCGACTACGTCCGAACGGCTGTTCTCAAGGGCCTGCCGCACCGCACGGTGATCCGGCGTCACGCGATGCGAAACGCGTTGCTTCCGACCATCACCGTGATCGCGACCCAGCTCGGCTACCTGATCGGCGGGCTGGTGGTGGTCGAGATCCTGTTCAACTACCAGGGTATCGGCCGCCTGATCTATAACGCAGCCCAAGCCCACGACGTCCCCATGCTCGAGGGCGGAGCGATCGCGGTGGGCGCCGTGTACCTCCTGGCGACGCTGATCGCCGACGTGCTCTACTCGCTTCTGAACCCCCGAATCCGCCACCAGGCGGCCGAATGAGCGCGATTGAGGCACCCGCACCGGCCCGCTCGGCCGCCAGCATCCAGCGGCATGAGACGCTCCGCGCCCTCGTCCGGTCGAAGACGTTCCTGGCCGGCGCGACGATCGTCGGGTTCTGGGTTCTGTGCGCGATCTTCCAGGCCCGCTTCCTCCAGGATCCCAACGCGCTGTCCGTGCACCAGCTCGCCTCGCCCTCCAGCGCGCACTGGTTCGGAACCGACCGAAACGGCCGCGACACCTTCGCGCGCGTGATCGCAGGCGCCCGCGACATCCTCGAGATCGCGCCCGCCGCGACGCTGCTCGGCACCATCTGCGGCACGGCGCTCGGCCTGGTGATGGGCTACTTCCGCGGCCTCGTGGACGACATCCTGGGCCGGCTGATCGACGCCGTCCTGTCGTTGCCGGTGGTGATCGTCGCGCTGCTCGCGATCGTCTCTGTCGGGCCGTCCAAGCGGACGACGATCCTGGTGGTGGGCTTCGTGTTCACCCCGCTGATCGCCCGCACCGTCCGCTCGGCGGTCCTGTCGGAGCGCGAGCTGGAGTACGTCTCGGCGGCGCGGCTGCGCAACGAGCGCGCACCCTACATCCTGTTCGCCGAGATCCTGCCCAACGTACTCCAGCCGGTGATCGTCGAGTTCACGGTGCGTCTGGGGTACGCCGTCTTCACGGTCGCCACGCTCTCATTTCTTGGCTTTGGGATCCCACCGCCGTCTCCCGACTGGGGCGTCCAGGTGGCCGATCACTACGGTTACCTTTCCGGCGGGTTCGCGGTCTGGCCCGTGCTCTTCCCGAGCTTCGCGATCGCCTCGCTGGTGATCGGTGTCAGCCTGCTCGCGGACGGCATCGCGCAGGGGTTCGAACGATGAGCGAGCCGGTGCTGGAGCCAATCGCCGCCCCCGCTCAGGAGGCCGCGCTCGACGTCAGCGAGCTGGACGTCGCCTACCGCGTGCGCGGCATCAACCGCCAGGTCCTGCGGTCGCTCTCGTTCACCGTCGCAGCCGGCGAGTCGTACGGTCTGGTCGGCGAATCGGGCTGCGGCAAGTCGACCGCCGCGCTGGCGGCCGTGCGCTACCTGCCCCGCAACGGCCGCGTGCTGGGCGGATCGATCTCGATCGCCGGCCGCGACCTGCTGGCGATGCGCGGCGAGGAGCTGCGCCGCACCCGCGCGACGGCCGTCTCGATGGTGTACCAGGATCCCGGCAGGGCGCTCAACCCCTCGATCCAGGTCGGCCGCCAGGTCGCCGAGGTCTACGAGATCGCGGGAGCCGAGCGGGGCGACGCCCGCGCTCAGGCCGAGCAGATGCTGCGCAAGGTGCAGATCGCCGATCCCGGCAGCGTGATGCGCCGCTACCCCCACCAGCTCTCGGGCGGGATGCAGCAGCGGATCGTGATCGCGATGGCGCTGGCCTCGAATCCGGCGCTGCTGATCCTCGACGAGCCGACCACCGGCCTGGACGCGACCGTCGAAGCCGAGGTGCTCGACCTGGTGGCGGCGCTGCGGCAGGAGTTCTC
>JAWVEC010000246.1:0-2929 GCA_033856975.1 Gaiellales bacterium | reverse complement strand
CCCACCGATCGGCCGCACTTCTACCTCTCGCTGCTGGGCACGCACGAAGACAGCCGTGGTCACGGCATCGGCATGGGCCTGCTGGCCGAGAACCTGCGCCGTGTCGACGCACTGCACATGCCGTCCTACCTGGAGTCGACCAACCCGCTCAACGACGTGCGCTACCAGCGGCACGGCTTCGAGCCGATGGGGTCGTTCACGGTGCCGACCGGGGCCGTCGTGACCACCATGTGGCGCGAGCCCCGCTGATCAGCGGTAGCGGACGAGCGCCTCGGCGGACGGGTGCAACAGCGGCACCAGCGGCTGCCAGCCCGTGCGCAGAACCTCGACCAGCGAGGGCGGCGTGATCACCGACACCTGCGTACGTGAGGGGCGTGGCGTCACGGCGCGGTAGCCGGCCGGCGACCAGTCGAGCAGGTACCCGCCCAGCACGAGCATCGGCTGGCCACCGTACAGCAGGAAGGTGCCGTCGGGCAGCCCATCGATCGGGGCCCTGTGCAGGCGCCGGCCCCGGCCGGCCGGATCCAGCCGCTCGGCGTGCAGGCGGGCATCGATCGCGTCGGCGCCCGACTCTTCACCATGCAGCTCGCTCCAGATCGCCGACAGGCGCACGTAGTCCTCGCGCCGGCACAGCGCGCAGGCCCGGTGCCCGGCCGCCATCGCGGTCGCATCGTCCAGGAAGAACAGCTCGGTGAACCGGCCCGGCTGTTGGAGCGGCCGCCGCAGCCAGCCGCGAAACTCGAGCCGGCAGGCGATCCAGCGCCTTGTGCTGTGGCTTCGGCGGATGCGGCCGTGCGCGTCGTGCAGGCAGCCGCGGTTGCCGTAGACGAGCCCCCGGCCGGGATCGGCGATCAGCTCACCGAGCGGCGTGACGCGGTTCTGCAGCGGTCGCCTCGTTGCGGTGGTGGTTGTACCGTTGGACACTGGTCGAGAGTGTAGGGCGGGTGGGCGGCGGCTCAGGCTGTTCGCCGTGGGTGGCCCTCGCGCCGATACGGGTTAGCCCGGTGAGATCGCAGACCTCGCGCCATGCAGCTCTACTCGACCGTGACCGTCTTGGCCAGGTTGCGTGGCTTGTCCACGTCCAGGCCGCGGCGGCGGGCGATCGCGTAGGCCAGCTGCTGTAGCGGCAGGATGGCCAGCGCCGCCTGCAGCTCGGGCTCGGTCCTTGGCAGGTACAGCACGTGCTCGGCCACGTTGGCGATCTCGGTGTTGCCATCTGTGGCGACAGCGATCACGTGCGCGCCGCGGGCGCGCACCTCCTCCACGTTCGAGATCACCTTCTCGTAGACGTGGTTGTCGGTGGCGACAACTACCACCGGTGTGGTGTTGTCAAGCAGGGCGATCGGGCCGTGCTTCATCTCGCCTGCGGCGTAGGCGTCGGTCGGGATGTAGCTGATCTCCTTCAGCTTGAGCGCGCCCTCGAGCGCGATCGGCAGGCCGATGTTGCGGCCCAGGTAGAGGAAGAAGTCGTTCTGCCAGAACCGCTCCGCGACCGGTTCGACGGCGGCACCGCGATCGAGCGTTTTCTGCGCCAGGTCGGGCAACGCGCGCACTTCGGCCAGCAGCTTCTCGGCCCGCTCGGGCGGGATCTTGCCCCGCACCATGCCCAGCTTCAGCGCCAGCAGATACATCAGCGTCACCTGCGACGTGAACGTCTTGGTCGCGGCCACGCCGATCTCGAGCCCTGCCCTGGTGTACAGCACCGAGTCGCAGTCGCGTGTCATCTGGCTGCCGACCAGGTTGGTGATCGCCAGCACGTGCCCGCCGCGGGCGCGCGCCTCCTTCATCGCCGCCAGCGTGTCGATCGTCTCGCCCGACTGCGAGATCGCGACCACCAGCGTGCGGTCGTCGATCACCGGCCGCCGGTAGCGCCACTCGCTGGCGATGTCCGACTCGGCCGGCAGCCGCGCCCACTCCTCGAGGAGGTAGCGGCCGATCAGGCCGGCGTGATAGCTGGTGCCACAGGCCAGGATCACCACCCGGGACAGGTTCGTGATCTGCTCGTCGCTCAGGTTCAGCCCGTCCAGCTGTAGCTCGCCGTGGTACAGGCGCTCGCCGATCGTCTCGGCGATCGCGTCCGGCTGCTCGTGGATCTCCTTCAGCATGAACGTCTCGTAGCCCTGCTTCTCGGCCGCGTCGTCATCCCAGTCAACGGTCTCGACCGGCCGATCGATGAGCGTGCCCGCGCCGGTCATGAAGGTGGCGCCGCCCGGCCGCGCGATCACGATCTCGTCGTCCATCACGTACTGCACCCGCCGCGTCTCGCGCAGGAAGGCCGGGATCGCCGAGGCCATGAACGTCTCGCCGACGCCGACGCCGATCACCAGCGGGCACTGGCGGCGGGCGGCCAGGATCTCGTGCGGATGGTCGCGGTGCACGACCGCGAAGGCGAAGTGCCCATGCAGCTCGTTGTAGGCCTGCCGCACCGCCTCCACCAGGTCGCCCTGGTAGTGCTGCTCGACCAGATGCGCGATCACCTCGGAGTCGGTGTCCGAGTGGAAGTGGTGCCCCTGATCGGCCAGCGTCCGGCGCAGCTGGACGTAGTTCTCGATGATGCCGTTGTGCACCACCGTCACCCCGGAGCCCTCGCAGGCCTCGACGGGGTGGGCGTTCATCTCGGTGACGCCGCCGTGCGTCGCCCAGCGGGTGTGCGCCACTCCCAGCGTGGCCGGATGGCCGTTCGGGCCGACGGCGTCGCGCAGCTCCTGAACACGTCCCACCCGGCGGGTGATCTCGACGCTGCCGTTGATCAGGCAGATGCCTGCCGAGTCGTAGCCGCGGTACTCCAGCCGCTCGAGCCCAGCCAGCAGCAGCTCCTTACAGGGGCGCTCACCGACATATCCGACGATCCCGCACATGGTGCCTCGCTAACTTCCGATCTCGGTTTGCACGACCCGCGCAAGATGGGCGCAGATCCGCACGCACTCCG
>JAWVEC010000245.1:0-5305 GCA_033856975.1 Gaiellales bacterium | reverse complement strand
CTTTGGGCCGCCCGCGCCCTCCTTGGTGGGCGCGTCCACCCAGCCGATCTTGATCGGTGGCGAGTCGCTGGCCGTCTGCAGCTTGTAGTCCAGCAGGTGGGGGTTCACCTGGCGGCCGTCGTCCCCGATCAGAGATCCCTCCAGCAGGGCCATGCCGATGCCCATCACCACGCCGCCCTCGACCTGGCCGTTGGCGCCGATCGGGTTCAGCACGCGACCCGATTCGTGCACCGCGGCCACGTCCAGCACGCGCACCACGCCGGTCTCGCGATCGACCTTGCAGTGCACGGCGTGGGTGATGAAGGTGGGGGCGAGGAACGACTCCATGCCCAGCCGGCCGGTGCAGCCGGAGGCGTCGCACTCGGGCATCTCGGGCACCGCGTCGGCGCCTCGGCCGAGCAGCAGCCGGTCGCCGTGCGCCTTCTCGGCCAGGTCAGGGATCGAGACGCTCTTGGAGGGCGAGCCCTTGACGCGGGCGATGCCGTCCACCAGCTCCAGGTCGTCGCGGTTTGCCTCCAGCTCATCGGCTGCCAGGTCGAGCAGCTGCTCGCGCACGTCGCGGGCGGCCTGCATCACGGCGCGGCCGTTGTTGAAGGTGGTCTGCGAGCCGGAGGCGCCGGAGTCGAACGGGCCGGCATCGGTGTCCTGGTAGAGCAGCTGGAAGTCGTCCGGCTGCATGCCCAGGATCTCGGCCGCCAGCAGCGGCAGCGCCATCACGGCGCCGGTGCCGCACTCCTGGGCGCCGGTGATGATGGTGCCCGAGCCGTCGCCGTTGATCTTGACGTAGGCGCCGGAGGCGATGCCGAACGAGGGCCACCATCCGACCGCGACGCCGATCGCCTCGTCATCGGGCAGCTGCTTGCCGTAGCCGATCAGCTCGCACGCCTTCTCCAGCGTCTCGGCCGCGCCGATCTCCTCGAAGATCTGGCGGGTGGGGCTCTCGTCGCCCGGCTTGACGATGTTCCGGCGCCGGAACTCGACCGGGTCGAGTCCGATCCGCTCCGCCACCGAGTCCATGTGCTGCTCGAGCGCCCAGCAGGACTGGGGCGCGGTTGGCGCGCGCACCGAGCCGGAGGGCTGGGTGTTGGTGTAGGCCAGGCTGGCATCGACGAACACGTTCTCGACCTTGTACGGGCCGACCGCCATCATTGCCGCCAGCTGCGGGAAGAACGGCGCATCGGCGCTGAAGGCACCGTTGTCCAGGATTACGCGGGCGCGGCGGGAGACGATCGAGCCGTCCTTGCGGACGCCGGTCTCGAGCTCCAGCACCTGGCCTTCGCGGCGATGGTCGGGGGCGACGAACTCCTCGCGGCGCGAGAACACGAGCCGCACCGGACGCTTTGCGGCCTGCGCCAGCGCCGCCACCTGGGCCTCGTAGTGGAACTCGCATTTGCCGCCGAACCCGCCGCCCAGGTGCGGCACGATCACGCGCACCTTCGACTCGGGCAGCTCGAGCGTGGTGGCCACGCCGCTGCGGGCGATGAACGGCACCTGGGTGGACGACCAGATCGTGACCCGGTCGCCCTGCCACTGTGCGACGATCGAGTGTGGCTCGATCGGCACCGCGTGCGACATGTCGGCCACGTAGCGTTCCTTGAGCACGACGTCCGCCTCGGCCATGCCCTTGTCGGCGTCGCCTTTGACGATCGTGGAGCGCGAGCAGTCGTTGCCGTCCCGGACGACATCGTCGGAGGCGCCGTACTCGGCCCACTGCTCGTGCAGCAGCGGCGCGCCGGGCTGGAGCGCCGCCTCGATGTCGCGGACCACCTCCAGCGGCTCGTACTCGACCTCGATCAGCTCACACGCGTGCTGGGCGATCTCGGGCGTCAGTGCGGCCACGGCCGCCACCAGCTCGCCCTCGTAGCGCACCTTCGTCTTTGCGAACAGGCGCCGGTCCTGCACGAACGGGCCGTAGCGCACGTCGGGCACATCCTCGTGCGTGATGACCGCGAACACTCCGGCCAGCGCGCGGGCCTTGGCGGTGTCGATGCTCAGGATGCGGGCGTGCGCGTGATCGGCGAACCGGAACTTGGCGTGCAGCATGCCGGTCATGCTCAGGTCGGCTGTGTAGCGGCCGAGGCCGGTGACCTTGTCCTTGCCGTCCTGTCGGATGAAGGGCTTCTCAGCTATGGCCACGCTGGCTCCTTGTTCGGTCGTCGTGGTCGTGGGCGAGGGATACTACTGCCCATGCTCAGGCTCTTCTACCTGCCAGGGACAGCGGCGATGGCAGCGCAGGCCGCCGTGGAGGAGGTCGGGCTGGACTACGCCGCGGTTCCGGTCGTCCGCGAGCGGGGCCGCACCGTGTCGCCCAGTGACTTCCTGGAGCTGAACCCGCACGGCCGCGTGCCGACGATCGTGGACGGCGACCTGGTGCTGTACGAGGCGGCTGCGATCGTCCTGCACCTGGGCGATCGCCACCCCGAGAGCGGGCTGTTGCCGCCTCCGGGCACGGACGCGCGCTCACACGCCTTCCGCTGGCTGGCCTACCTCACCAACACGGTGCAGGCCACCTTCATGTGGTGGTTCTACCCGGAGCGTGTCGTGGGCGATGACGAGCCGGCCTGCCGGGCGATCGTGGCCGGTACCACGCGTCAGCTGGACGCGATGTTCGACTGGATCGACTCCGAGCTGGAGGGCCGCGAGTACGTGCTGGGCGAGTTCTCGGGCGTCGATCTGTACCTGCACATGGTCACGCGCTGGGGGCGCAACCTGCCTCGCAAGGCCTGGTCGCTGCCGAACGTGGGCGCCCACTATGCGCTGCTCAGCGAGCGGCCGAGCGTGGCCCGGATGATGCAGCGGCAGGGCATCGCGGCGTATCCCGAGCAGTAGCGCTCTGACATCGCCGGCGGGCGGGTAGGCTGCCGCCATGCTGCGGATCTGCATCGCCGGTGCCACCGGCTGGACGGGATCGGCGCTGGTACGGGCGGTGCTCGACGCCGATGACCTCGCGCTGAGCGGCGCGGTCGCCCGCTCGGCGGCGGGCAGCGACATCGGCACCGCCCTGGGCGGCGAGCCGGTGGACGTGGTCGTGCAGGCGGCGGTGCCCGGCGCTGTCTCGGACTGCGACGTACTGATCGACTACACCTCGCACCTGGTGGTGCGGGAGAACGCGCTGGCCGCGATCGAGCATGGGGTGGCGGTCGTGATCGGCACGTCGGGCCTGACCGGCGATCAACTGGACGAGATCGACCGCGCCGCCCGCGCCCGCGGCGTGGGCGTGATCGCGGCCGGCAACTTCTCGCTGACGGCGGCCATGGCCCAGGCGGGGGCGCTGCTCGCCGCCCGCCACCTGCCGCAGTGGGAGATCATCGACTACGCCAGCTCGACCAAGGCGGACGTGCCCAGCGGCACGGCGCGCGAGCTGGCGGAGCGGCTGGCGGCGGTGCGCGAGCCGATCATCGGCCGGCCGCTGGACGAGATCGCCGGCCCGCGCGAGGCGCGCGGAGCGACCGTGGCCGGCTCGCAGGTGCACTCGCTGCGGTTGCCCAGCTTCGTCGTCTCGACCGAGGTGGTGTTCGGCCTGCCGGACGAGCGGCTGGTGATCCGCCACGACGCCGGCGGCACGCCCACGCCGTACGTGGCCGGCACGCTGCTGGCGGCCCGCGCAGCCCCCGGCCGCGTCGGCCTGACGCGAGGGCTCGACACGCTGCTGCTCGAGGGCTGACCCCGCCCGCGCCAATTATTGGAGTCAAACACTCAGCAGGCGGGATTTGCGCTTCTGTGACGTGATTGCCACAGGTCGCCGGCCTGGTTGGGCCAATCGTCTCCGCGGGCCAATTATTGGAGTCAAACACTCATGAAGCGGTTGTTGGCGGATCGTTGCGGGTTTGGCACGGTCGCCGCGGAGCACATGCCGGCGCCGAAGTCTGGCCGCCCGCACATCGACACCCCGGCTCCGCGCCGATAGGATCACCGCCATGCACTCCTCCTACGCTCTTGATGCAAGCGACTTCACCGTCGAGCGCGGCCGCAAGAAGCAGCCGCTGGCCGAGCTGTGGCCTGGTGGCTACCAGCCGGGCGATCGCCTGGGCGTGGTCGTGTCCCAGCCGATGGACCCCGTCGGCTGCTCGAACCTGATCTGCGCCACGATCACGCTCTTCTACGACTACATGCGGGCCACCCTCGGCACCGGCAACTTCTTCCGCTACTGCGACACCTACCTGTTCGGCGTCGGCTGCGAGGCGGGCGACTTCAACCAGCTCGACATCTGGCCGCTGCACAAGTGGGTGACGATCCTGAATCCGTCCACCGAAGCGCTGCTGGAGGCGATCAACGATCGCAAGGTGAACCTGCTCGCGATCCCCGAGACCGGCGCCCGCTGCCGCGGCGAGGTCGTCCTGTCGACCTGGAACGCGTACCTCTCCCACGTCAAGACCGTCGTCACGTACTCGCCGCGCACCGGTGTCGCCCGCGACGCGGACGTCTCGCTGGTGGGCAATCGGGTGGTCGAGAGCTACGTCGAGCAGGCGATCTTCTCCACGCCCGGGCTGGACGCCGGCTTCCAGGCCAAGCTGCGGCGGCTGCGCCGCAACATCGACCGTGCCGAGAAGCAGCCGGTCGAGAGCTACCGCACGCTCCCCAGCCCAGCTCAGGCGCGGGCGCTGCTGGGCGTGACGCAGGTGCTGCCGCCCGGCCACCAGGAGCTGACCCGCCGCGCGACGCCGACCACGATCCTTCCAGTCGAGATCGCGATGCCCGCACTGGACGCGGACTCCGCCCCTTTTGACACTGCCGCCGCCGCGGCTCTGCAGGTGGAGCTGCCGGCACCCTCGGGCGTGTACCCGGACGGCCTGCTGCGGACCGGATTCGATGCCATCCAGCGGCGGATGGGCGGAAACTTCGCCGAGTGGGAGGGCTGGGACTGGATCTCGGACTTCGGCGACCCGGTCGCCGAGCACCACACCGTCCGCGAGGCGGTTGGCATCTGGGACGAGTCGCCGCTGCGCAAGTGGTTCTTCAAGGGCAAGGACGCGCTGGCCGCGGTTGACTACTGCTTCACGTCGGACATGGCCGGGCTCGAGGTGGGCCAGTGCCGCTACGGTGCCTTCTGCGACGAGCAGGGCAAGATGCTGGGCGATGGCGTTGCCTTCCGGGGCAAGGACGCCAAGGACATGCTCGTGGTGACCGCGCTCGACACCGACGGCGCCCACTTCCGGCGCATCTGCAAGCGGTTCGCGGTCGAGATCGTGGATGCCACGCTCGACATGCCCCACCTGCAGGTGCAGGGCCCGCGATCGCGCGAGCTGCTGGCCGCTTGCACCGACGCCGACGTCGAGGGGCTGCGCTACTTCCGCTTCATCCCGGA
>JAWVEC010000244.1:0-6391 GCA_033856975.1 Gaiellales bacterium | reverse complement strand
CAGCTGACGGTGGAGGAGGCGTCGGTGCTGCTCGACGACGCCGCCCGCCGTGTGCTGCTGCAGCTCAAGCCGGCCGGTGTGCGGGGACGCGTGCGGGTCGAGTTCCAGATCGAGACCGATGACGGCGTCACCCGCGACTCGCGCCCTGGAGCCGTGCGCAAGCTGGCTCGCGGCGAGCCGGTGGGGGCGTCTCCGGAGCGCCGCGAGCGGCGCCGCCGGTCGCGCTCGCGGGGACGGCGCAAGCCGGGCGCGGCGGGGGCCGCCGGGGGCACCGACGAGGCATTGGCCGAGGTCGAGACGGCGGCCGGCGACGGCGTCGCCGAGTCGGCCTGACCCACCCGTCGCCGAGCCGAAAAACGGCCGCCTGGTTCGGTACACTCTCCGCCGTGGATCCGCCCGTGGGGTGGGGAATGGAGGCCACCAACGTGATCGAGTGAGGCGAAGCGACCGATGGCCAAAGAGGAGACGATCGAGGTCGAGGGCGAGGTGACCGAGGCTCTGCCCAACACCATGTTCCGCGTGCAGCTTGATAACGGGCAGTCGGTGCTGGGCTACATCTCCGGCAAGATGCGCCGCTACTACATCAAGATCCTGCCCGGCGATCGGGTCAAGGTCGAGCTCTCGCCCTACGACCTCACGAAGGGCCGGATCACCTACCGCTTCAAGTAGCCCGTCCGGCTCGCTACGCCTCGGTCAGGGCGGACTGGCGGCTTGCGATCAGGTCGAGCACGGCCTGGCGGTCGCCGCTTCGCAGCAGCTCGATCGGATCGGGGCTGCCGTTCACGATCCCCTCGAAGAAGGCTTTGCGCTCGTCGTAGCTCGGCAGCGTCGCCTTCGCCCAGCCACGGGCGTCGTTCAGCAGCTCGGCCAGCTCGGCGTAGGCATCGCCGAACAGGTCGCCGATCTCGCGCTTCATGCGCTTGGCCAGCGCCGGGCTGGCGCCCGCGGTCGAGATCGCGATCGCGATCGGGCCGCTGCGCACGATCGCCGGCAGGATGAAGCTGCAGAGCGGTGGCACGTCGACGACGTTGCACAGCAACGCCCGCCGTTCGGCCTCTTCGAACACCGCCACGTTGACGTCCGTGTCGCTGGTGGCGGCGATCGCCAGGAAGTGCCCCTCGAGGTCGCCCGGCCGGTAGGCGCGGCGCGACAGCTCGATGTCGCCCGCCGCCGCCAGCTGCTCGACCTCGTCGCACAGCTCGGGCGCGATCACATGCACGCGGGCGTCGCAGGCCAGCAATCCCTCCACCTTCTCGAGCCCGACCGCGCCTCCCCCCACCACCAGGCAGCGTCGCCCGGTCAGCTTCAGGCAGGCCATGTAGAACGTGGTGGCCATCATGTCCGCCACACAGCGCTGATCGCACAGCTCCAGGCGATGCTGGCACACGCAGGGCTTTCCTCGGTAGGCCTGAGCGGGCATGGCAGGGATGGTAGCCCGGCAGCCGGTGGTAGTATCGCGCCCCCGACCGGAGGTGACGATGGGCATGACGTACCAGCGTCCACGCGAGGATCACGTCTCGACCACGATGACCCGAACCCTGCTGACGGCTGAGCCCTCGGCGCTTTTGACCGATGCGGCGCACCGGATGGCGGAGCGGAGGGTGGGGGCGATCCTGGTCACGGAGGGCGACCGCCTGATCGGCATCCTGACCGAGCGCGACGTGCTGAGGGCGGTCGGCGAGGGCAGCATCGACGGCACCATCGAGCGCCTGATGACGCGCGACCCGATCACCGTCGACTCGTCGGCCACCAACGGCCAGGCCGCGATGATGATGATCCACGGCGGCTTTCGGCACGTCCCGATCGTCGATGACGGAGTCCTGGTCGGCATCGTCTCGATCCGCGACCTGCTGGCGTTGCCGGACGAATCACCCAGGTGATCGATTCCACGAGCTGACCCGCGGCTGTAAGGCGGCCGCGAGTCGCGCCGACACCCGCGTACAATGGGCTTCGGTGACCGAGACGCATCCGCTTACGTGGGACGACCTGCAGCCGTTGGCGGACGAGCGGCTGGTCGAGGTGGCGCGAGCGGCACTGGGCAGCGGTGCGGCCGGTGAGATGACCGCCCGCAGCTGCGCCTCGTTGCTGCTCAGCCGCCACTCACGCCTGGTTCGCGCCGTCTGCGCCCGCTCCCTGCCGCGCGAGCAGGTGGACGATGTCTGCCAGGACGCCCAGCTCCGGTTCTGGATCACCGTTCGCTACGGCGCGCGCCCGATCGGGAACGTACCGGCGCTGCTGACGGTGATCTGCCGGCGATCGGTCGCGACCATGCTCGAGACGAAGCGGCGACGCCCGTCCACCGCGCCGCTGGGAGAGTGGGATGCGGCGGTGGATGATGTTGTCGAGTTCGACGACTGGGTCGTCTCGATGCTGGGCCGGCTGGGGCCGCGCGACCGTGCGATCGTTACCGCCCGGGCGCTGGAAGGGCACTCGGCGGCCGAGGTCGGCGACCAGCTGGGGATGGCTGCGAACGCCGTCCACGTCGCCTACCACCGGGCGCTGGCCCGGCTCGAGAAGGAGCTGACGGGTTGAGCGACCCGATCGAGCAGCTGTTCCAAGCGTTCGCCCAGCAGCACGAGGCGGGCGGCGACGTGGACGTGGTCGACTTTCTCGATCAGGCGGGCGATCAGCGTTCCCGGCTGGCGGACATGCTCGAGGCCTACCTGGTCGCGCGTCCCCGAAGCGCCATCGCTGAGGCCGAGCTGGCCGCGGTGTCGAGCAGCCTCGAGGACGCGGCGGCATCGTGGCCCGAGCTGCTGCCGATGCTGCGCGAGCAACGCGGCATCACCCGTGGCGGTCTGGTGCAGCGCCTGGCCGATGCGCTCGGCTTCCCCGATGCGACCAAGCAGGTTGAGGGGTACGTGCACGAGCTGGAGTCGGGTGAGCTCGATCCGCGGCACGTCCGGGAGCGAGTGGTGACGGCGCTCGCGAGCATCCTCTCGGTCAGCGCCGAGCTGTTGGAGCGGGGCCGGTTGCGACACGCGTTCGGCGTCGAGGCCGACTTGTCGGCGCCGCTCGCCTTCTCGCGCCAGGCGCCCGTGCCGTCCCCGGCGGCCGAGCCCCTGTTCGAGGAGCCGGCCGCAGGCCACCACGGCGAGATCGACGAGCTGTTCACCGGCGGCGATGTCTGAGATCGAGCGCGCGCGGCGCGCGCTGGCCCGATTTCGGGAGCTGTACGCGATGCCGGGGGTGCCGGTCGACGTCGAGGAGGTGGCGGGATCGCTGTTTGGGCTGCGGGTGCGGATGGCCGCCGATCTCTCGGCCGCGGCGCCTCAGCCGGCGGCCGCCGGGAACCTCTCGGGGCTGCTCCTTCCCGAGCGGCGGGAGATCTGGGTGCGCCGGGACGAGCCGCACCCCCGCCGCCGGTTCACGATCGCGCACGAGGTCGGCCACTGGGTGCTGCACGCCGAGGTGGGGCGCGTCTACTGCCGCAGCAGCGACCTCGAGCTGCCGCCGGACGACCGCGACCACGAGATCGAGCGGGAGGCGAACCGGTTCGCGGCCGAGCTGCTGATGCCCGAGGCCGATGTGCGCGCCGCCGTCGACCGGCTGGGACCCGACCCCGGCCTGCTGGCGCAGCTGTTCCGCGCCCATCCGGTTGCGATGGGCTACCGGCTGGTCAACCTCGGCTACCTGGCCGAGCTGCCGATCGACCTGGAACGGGTTCGGCGCGAGTGGAGCGCCGGCTGAGGGACTCCCACAGTGGAGGGTGCTCGCGAGCCTTGCGATGCCTGGCACCATCGAGCCGCGACCGTGAGGTCGTCGCCGCACCTGAAATGTCGCCCGATTCCACGCCCGCAAGGTAGGGTAAGCGGCATGAGCAACGGCATCTTCAAACTCCCCCCGGCCTTCAACGAGCCGATCCGCGATTACGCTCCCGGATCGCCCGAGCGGGCCAGCCTGAAAGTGCGCCTGGCCGAACTGAGCGGGCAGCAGATCGAGATCCCGATGGTGATCGGCGGCAAGGAGGTTCGCACCGGCAACACCGCCACGTCGGTCAAGCCGCACGACCACGATCACGTGCTGGCCGAGTACCACAAGGGCGGGGCGGACGAGGTCGCCCAGGCCATCGCCGCCGCCGGCGAGGCGCACAGGGAGTGGTCGCGCACGCCGTGGGAGGAGCGGGCGGCGGTGTTCCTGCGGGCGGCCGACCTGCTGACCGGTCCATGGCGCGACACGATCAACGCGGCAACCATGCTGGGCCAGTCGAAGACCGTCTACCAGGCCGAGATCGACGCGGCCTGCGAGCTGGCCGACTTCTGGCGGTTCAACCCCGGCTACATGCGCCGCATCATGGAGGAGCAGCCGATCTCGGGCCCGGGCGTGTGGAACCGGATGGAGTACCGGCCGCTGGAGGGCTTCGTGTTCGCGGTGTCGCCGTTCAACTTCACCGCCATCGCCGGCAACCTGTCCACCGCGCCCGCCATGATGGGCAACACCGTGGTGCTGAAGCCGGCCTCGACGGCGGTCTACTCCACCTACTTCCTGGTCAAGCTGCTGGAGGCCGCCGGCCTGCCGCCGGGCGTCATCAACCTGGTGCTCGGATCCGGGGCGGAGATCGGCGACGCGGCGCTCTCATCGCCGGAGCTGGCCGGCATCCACTTCACCGGCTCGACGGCCGTGTTCCACTCGATGTGGCGGACGGTGGGCGACAACATCGACCGCTATCACGGCTATCCCCGGATCGTGGGCGAGACCGGCGGCAAGGACTTCATCGTCGCGCACCGCTCGGCCGATCCGGCGGCCGTGGCGACCGCGATCGTTCGGGGCGCGTTCGAGTACCAGGGCCAGAAGTGCTCCGCCGCATCGCGCGTCTACGCGCCGTCCAACCTGTGGCCGCAGATCCGCGAGGCGCTCGAGGCCGAGGTGCCGACGATCAAGATGGGCGGCGTGGAGGACTTCCGCAACTTCATGGGCGCCGTGATCGACAAGGCCGCATTCCGCACCCAGCACGAGGCGATCGAGAAGGCCAGGGCCAGCGACGATGCCGAGATCGTGGTCGGCGGCGAGTCGGACGACAGCGAGGGCTACTTCGTCGCTCCGACCGTGATCACGACCACCGATCCCTCGTTCGACCTGATGCAGCGGGAGCTGTTCGGGCCGGTGGTGACGGCCTACGTGTACGACGAGAACCGCTATGACGAGGCGCTCGACGTTGCCAACCGCACCTCGCCCTACGCGCTGACCGGAGCCGTGTTCGCGACCGAGCGGTCGGCGATCGCCGAGGCCCACGACAAGCTGCGCGACGCCGCCGGCAACTTCTACGTCAACGACAAGCCGACCGGCGCGGTGGTCGGCCAGCAGCCGTTCGGCGGCGCGCGCGCGTCCGGCACCCACGACAAGGCCGGATCGATGTGGAACCTGATCCGGTGGGCGAGCCCGCGCACCGTCAAGGAGACATTCGTCTCGCCAACGGACTACCGCTACCCGTTCATGGCCGAGGAGTAAAGGGGTGGAGGAGGGCGCCGCGCTGGCTCTGGCCTCGCTGGCCGGCCGCAGCGGCGTGCAGGCGACATCGCAGGAGGGGGCGACGCTCGCCTGCGACCCGTTTCAGCTCGACGGCGACCTGCTGCGCGCCTACGTGCCGCGGCTGCAGCTGGGCGGGGTGCAGCGGCTGACGCTGCGATTCGCGGTCGGATCGCAGCCGTGGCGGGCGGAGTTCGAGCTCGAGCAGGCGGAGTACCACAGCTTCGAGCAGGCGATCGCCGAGCTGCGGCTGATCGAGATCGAGCGCGACGGCGGCGGCCGCCAGTCGACTCGGGTCACGCTGCGGGCGGCGGGCGTGATGACGGCGATCTTCTGCAAGAACGCGGTGGACGGCAACGAGTACGACGTGATCGTCGCCGACGTGTCCGAGACCGGCGTCCAGTTCTCGACCGAGTTCCAGGTCGAGCCACGCGATCAGCTCTCGCTGGTGACGCGGCTGGATGGACGACGTCTGCGGCTCGAGGCCGAGGCCGTCCAGGTCTCGCAGGGCGCGCACGGCCGCTACACGGTGGGGGCCAAGCTGACCGAGATCGCCGAAGGCGACGTGATGGCGATCCGGCGGCTGGCCGCGCAGCAGGGCGCCTAGCCTACAGACCATGTCCCTGTTCTCGTCGCCGCGGGTGGTGGCCTCGTTCGCCGCCATCTACCTGATCTGGGGATCGACGTTCCTCGCCATCCGCTGGGCGGTCGAGACGATCCCGCCGTTTCCGATGATGGCGCTGCGCTGCCTGGTCGGCGGTGGCATCCTGTTGGCGCTGTCCCGCCTGCGCGAGCCGGGCTCGGCCTGGCCGACGGGCCGGCAGTGGCTGGGCGCTGCCGCGGTCGGCATGTTCCTGTTCGTCGGGTGCCACGGCCTGCTGGCGCGCGAGGAGCAGCACGTCCCGTCCGGGGTCGCCGCCCTGTT
>JAWVEC010000243.1:0-6541 GCA_033856975.1 Gaiellales bacterium | reverse complement strand
TGGACGGAGAGCAGCTCCAGATCATGAGCAGCCGCGGGTTCGCGGCCGACGTTCTCGACCGCTGGCGCTCGTTCGGTCGCGATCACCGGGCGCCCCTGGCGGAGTCGATCCGCACCGGCCGGCCGATCTTCATCGACTCGCGCGAGACGGCCGGGCGCCTCTATCCCGACCTCGAGCAGGCCGGCGAGCAGCTCAACGCGTGGGCGGCGGTGCCGCGGGCCGCCCACGGTCGCGTGCTGGGAGCGCTCGCACTCAGCTTCTCGGCCCCACCGCCGGTGGCCGCCGGTGAGCGGGTGGCGATCACGACGCTGGCCGCGCAGTGCGCACAGGCGCTCGAGCGGGCGATGCTGTCCAGCGACATCTCGGTCGCGAACCAGCGGCTCGAGGCGGCGCTCCAGGCCGGCAACATGGGCTGGTGGGAGTGGGATCCGGCCTCCAACCGGGTTGTCTGGTCGGCCAACCTCGAACGCATCTACGGCCTCCAGCCGGGAGGGTTCCGCGGTACCTACGAGCACTTCATGGAGCTGGTGCACCCGGACGATCGCGAGGCTGTCTCGAGCCGGGCGCACGAGGGCCTGGAGGGCGAAGGTCATACGCTGGAGCACCGGATCGTGACGCCGGACGGGCGCACGCGCTGGATCGACGGGCGCAGCCGGGTGACGCACTCGGCGGACGGCAGCGCGGCCGGGCTCGGCGGGATCGCGATCGATGTCACCGCCCGCAAGCTGTTCGAGCTGGCGCTGCAAGAGAGCGATGCCCGCTTCCGCGGGCTTTTCGACACCGGCGTGCTGGGCGTCTCCGGTGGCTGCGGTCTGGCGGTCGACGAGGCGAACGGTGCCCTGCTGGAGCTGATCGGCTACAGCCGCGACGACCTCGAGGCAGGGGCGATCAGCCTCGACCGGCTGCTCCGCGGCAGCGACGATGGACCGCTGGCCGAGGCCGAGTGGCGATCGCTGCTCGAGCATGGCTGGCTCGCCCCGCACGAGCGCGAGCACCGGCGCAAGGATGGCCGAGTGATCACGGCGCTGTTTGCGGCCGCGCTGATCGACGAGCCGTCAGGACGCTGGATCGGCTATGCGCTCGACCTGACCGAGCGCAAGCGCGACGAGGCGGCGCTGCGCTTCCTGGCCGACGCCGGTGACCTGCTGTCGGAGTCGCTCGACTACGAGCAGACGCTCCAGCGGCTGGCCGAGCTGGTGGTACCGCGGCTGGCCGACTGGTGCAGCGTGGTGGTGATGGACGGCGCCGAGCTGCGGAACATGGCCGTGGCGCACAGCGACCCTCGCAAGGTCGCGCTGGTGCGCTCGCTGCAGGACGAGTATCCGCCCGACCCGGAGGGGCAGAGCGGCGCCCCGGCCGTGATCCGCAGCGGTCGCAGCGAGTATCTCGCCACGATCCCGGACGAGCTGCTGGTGGCGGCGGCGCCGGACGAGCGGCTGCTCGGCATCCTGCGTGAGCTCGAGCTGCGCTCCCTGATCACCGCTCCGCTGACCGCCCGCGGACGCACCTTTGGCGCGATCTCGCTGGTGTTCGCCGAGTCGGGCCGAACGTACACGCCGCGTGACGTGAAGCTGGCCGAGGACCTCGCCCACCGGGCGGCGCTGGCGATCGACAACGCGAGGTTGTTTCGGGAGCGCAGCGAGATCGCCGACACGCTGCAGGCCAGCCTGCTGCCGCCGGTGCTGCCGGATGTGCCCGGCTTCGACGTGGCGGCGCAGTACCTGCCCGGCGGCGACGGCGTCGAGGTGGGCGGCGATTTCTACGACCTGTTCTCGACCGGCGATGGGCGATGGGCGGTCATGATCGGCGACGTGTGCGGAAAGGGCGCGATCGCGGCCACCCTGACCGGCGTCACCCGGCATACTGCGCGCGCCTCGGCGATCGAGGACGACGACCCGGTGCACGTGCTGGCGAGCGTCAACACCGCCCTCATCCGCACGGATACGGGCGGCCAGCTGCGGTTCTGCACATCGGTCGTCGGCCTGCTCGAGACGGAGCCTTCGATCCGGCTCACGGTCGCCAGTGCGGGGCATCCGCCGCCGCTGATCCGGCGCGCGTCGGGGCAGGTCGAGGAGATCGGCGCCGGCGGCACGCTGCTCGGGGTGTACCCCGATCCGGAGCTGCGTTCGGCCGCCAGCGGCATCGATTCCGGCGACGTGGTGGTGCTCTACACTGACGGCGTGACGGACTCCTGGAGAAACGCCGGCGGCGATGCCAGGCTGCTGGACGTGCTCCGGTCGCTGCCCGCTGACGTGTCAGCCGCGGAGGCTGCCGCCGAGGTTCGCGAGCAGGCGTTGCGGGCACGGGGCACCGTCGGGGGGGACGACATGGCGGTGCTCGTGCTGAGGGCGCTGTAGGTGCACGGGCTGCGGGTCGCCCGGAGAGTGGAGGCGGATGCGACGGTGCTCGAGCTATCGGGCGAGTTCGACCTGGCCGCCGAGCTCATCTTCCAGCGCGAGCTGGAACCGGCGCTGGCGGCCTCCAAGCTGGTGCTCGACCTGAGCCGGGTCACGTTCATGGACTCGACCGGGCTGCGGCTGGTGCTGGAAGCGGATGCCCGGGTGCGGGCGAACGGTGGCCGCTGCGCCGTCGTTCAGGGCAGCGGATCGGTGCACCGCCTGATCAAGCTTGGGTTGCTGACGAGCCGGCTCGAGATCGTCGATGCTGCGCCGGCGGATCCACAGCCGGAAGCTTCGGAATGAGCGCGGCAACGGGGTGACGGCGGTGGCCGCGCGGTGAACGTGGCGCAGCTACGGCCGGGCCTGTGGTGCTGGACGGTGGCAGACCGGGTTGGCGTCTTCCTGGTGTCGGACGGCGCGCTCGTCCTGATCGACCCCGTCCTGCCCGAGCCGGACAGCTCCGATGAAGAGCGCTTCTGGCGGGCGCTCGACCGCGACGTCGAGCGCATCGGACGGCCGCCGCTGCTGCTGCTGACGACCACCGATCCGCAACCCGCACTCGGCCGCGCGGTGTCTGCTGTCCGCGGCCGCTATCCCGGCGCGCGAGCGGTTGGGCCCGCGACCTCGGGTGATGGCTTCGCGCCCGGCGCCGAGCTGCCCGGCGGCGTGGCGACTCATGCCACGGCCGTCCCGCAGCGGGCGGTGTTGTGGATCGCCGTGCATGGCGTAATCGCGGCCGGCGACGAGCTGATCGCCGATCGGGGAGGGTTGCGGCTGACGCCGCACGATCCCGCTCAGATCTCGATCGAGCGGCGGCGGACGGCGCTGATGCCGCTGCTCGAGCTGCCGGTGGAGCTGGTGCTCACCTCGCGCGGCGAGCCGGTGGTGGTGGATGCGGGTGCGGCGCTTCGAGCCGCCCTGCGTGCGTGAGGGTCGAGGGTCTCGGCGACAGCCCAGACAGGGCCGGGCTACCATCCGGCCCGGCGCCTTCGCCGTAGCATGCTCGAGCCTGATCCCCACCGCCAGCACTTCAACCTCACCCTCGCTGTGCTGGCGCTCGGCGGCGTCTCCTTCGCGCTGCTCCAGTCGCTGGTCGCGCCCGCCCTGCCCAACATCCAGCACTCCCTGCATACGAGCGAATCGACCGTCTCGTGGGTGCTGACCGGCTACCTGCTGAGCGCATCGGTGGCGACGCCGATCATCGGGCGGCTGGGCGACATGTTCGGCAAGGAACGGGTGATGGTGATCGTGCTGGTGATGCTCGGGCTGGGCACGCTGCTGGCCGCCGTCGCCACCTCGATCACCGTGCTGATCGCCGCCCGTGAGATCCAGGGCATCGGCGGTGGCATCGTCCCGCTCGCGTTTGGGATCATCCGCGACGAGTTCCCGCGTGAGTAGGTCTCGGGCGGCATCGGACTGATGTCGGCGCTGCTGGGGATCGGTGGCGGGCTGGGCGTGGTGCTGGCCGGCGTGATCGTCGACCACCTTACCTACCACTGGCTGTTCTGGATCCCGCTGGTGGCGATCATCGGTGCAACGGTGCTGGCTCACTTCTTCGTGCCGGAGTCGCCGATCAAGACGCCCGGCAGGATCAGCTGGCTTGGCGCGGCGCTGATGTCGACCGGGCTGGCCGGCGTGCTGCTCGCGATCAGCGAGGGCAACAGCTGGGGCTGGATGTCTGCTCGCACGCTGGGCCTGCTGGGGGCCGGCGGCGTGCTGATCGTGCTGTGGGTGGCCGCCGAGCTGCGCGCCGACGAGCCGCTGGTGGACATGCAGATGATGCAGATCAGGGGCGTCTGGACGACCAACCTGGTCGCCTTCCTGATCGGCGTCGGCATGTACTCGTCGTTCATCCTGGTGCCGCAGCTCGTCCAGCTGCCCAGCAGCACCGGGTTCGGCTTCGGGGCATCGGTCACCGCGGCCGGCCTGTTCCTGCTGCCGGCCACCGTGATGATGCTGTTGGTCGGATCGCTGGCAGGATGGCTGGACGTGCGTTTAGGCTCCAAGCCGCCGCTGATCGCCGGAGCCGCGTCCGCGGCCGCCTCGTTCCTGCTGCTGGCGGTCGCCCACCGTCAGCGGATCGACATCTACGTTGCCATGACGCTGCTCGGCATCGGCATCGGGCTCGCCTTCGCCGCGCTCGCGAACCTGATCGTGCAGAGCGTGGATCAGCACCAAACGGGCGTGGCAACCGGGATGAACACCGTCATGCGCACGGTCGGCGGTGCGGTCGGCGGTCAGGTCGCCGCGGCGTTGCTTGCCGACAACGTCGACGTGGGCGGCCTGCCGACCGAGCACGCGTTCACGCTCGCGTTCGTGGTCTGCGCCGCCGCGCTGGTCGTCTCGCTGGGAGCCGCAACGCTGATCCCCGGCCGCAGCCGGCGGGCTCCTCAGGCTGAGGTCGCGGCAGCATCCGGCGGCGACTAGCGCGATTTCGTCGAGCTCGAGACCGGGACTTCCAGCCAAGGGTTCATCGTCCACTGCGCTCCGGGCGAGCCGGGCCGCATTAGGATCCGCGCTCCATCGATACGGATCCGAAAGCGAGGGAGTGGATGAGGGCAGTTGTCTATTCGCAGGCCGGGGAGGCCGACGTGCTCCGCCTCGTCGAGCGTCCGGTGCCGGATCCCGGACCGGGCGAGGTCCGCGTTCGCGTCGCGGTGTCGGGTGTGAACCCGACCGATTGGAAGTCGGTGCGCGGCAGCGCACCGGGTGAGCCTGTCGATCCGGCCCGCGTGCCGAACCAGGATGGCGCCGGTACGATCGACGCCGTCGGTGAGGGTGTCGACCCGTCGCGGGTCGGCGAACGGGTCTGGCTGTGGGAAGCGGCTTGGCAACGGATCGACGGAACCGCACAGGAGCTGGTCGTGCTGCCCGAGCGTCAGGCCGTGCGTCTGGCCGACGGCGTCTCGTTCGACGTCGGCGCGAGTCTCGGCATCCCGGCGCTGACCGCGCAGCTCTGCCTGACGGCGTCAGAGCATGGACCCCGCCGCCTGGCGCCGGGCGCGCTTTCCGCCCAGACGGTGGTGGTCGCCGGCGGTGCCGGGGCGGTCGGACATGCCGCGATCCAGCTCGCGCGCTGGGCCGGTGCGCGTGTGATCGCGACCGTCAGCGGCGACGAGAAGGCGGCGCTCGCGCGTGCGGCCGGCGCCGAGCACATCGTCAACTACCGCACCTCCGCGGCCGCCGACGAGATCCTTCGCATCGCTCCCGACGGCGTCGACGTGGTCGTCGAGGTCGCTGCCGGGGTGAATGCCGCGCTGGACACCGCCGTGCTGGCGGCCAACGGCACCGTCACCCCCTATGCCACGGATGGTGGCAGCCAGCTTGGCATCTCGGTCGGAGACCTGATGGGGCGCAACGTTCGCTACCAGTTCGTGCTCGTCTACACGGTGCCGGCCGCGGTCAAGGATGCGGCGGTCGCGGACGTCGTCGCGGCGGCTGCGGACGGCGCCCTCGAGGTGGGGGCGGACGCCGGCCTGCCGTTGCACCGATTCCCGCTCGAGCAGACCGCCGCCGCCCACGCCGCGGTCGAAGGCGGCGCCGTCGGCAAGGTGCTGATCGACGTCGAGTGATCGGTGGTCATGGCCCCTGGGGGCCCTTGTACTCCTGGAGGATGTTGCCGCCGTCGATCACGATCGACCGGCCGGTGATGTACCGCGAGGCGTCCGAGGCGAGGAAGGCGATCAGCTCCGCGACCTCCTCCGGCGTGCCCGGCCGGCCGGCGGGGGTGTGCTCCCCTGCCACCAGCTCCTCCGGGCTCGACGAGCCCGTCGCGATCCAGCCCGGTGCCACGCTGTTGACCGTCACGCCCTCACGGGCGACCTCGACAGCGAGGCTGCGGGTGAGTCCGTCGACCGCCGACTTGGCGGTGCCGTAGCCGGTCGAGCCGGGAATGGCCACCAGCGGACCCGTGACCGAGGAGACGTTGACGATGCGGCCGTAGCCTCGCTCCAGCATCGCCGGCAGCACCGCGCGGGTCGCGTGCACGGTCGTGGCCAGGTTCAGCCGGATGATGTGCTCCCACTCCTCATCCGTGAGCTCGTGGAAGCGCTTGGACACGTCCGGCACCCCGGTCTGGACCATGCCGGCGTTGTTCACCAGGATGTCCACCGGACCGAGCCGGCCGACCACCGCCTCGACCA
>JAWVEC010000242.1:0-6225 GCA_033856975.1 Gaiellales bacterium | reverse complement strand
CGCATGAGCAGCAACGCGCCGGGCGCACATCTGTTTCGGCGCATCGGCCTGATTGCCCAGGCTCCAGCCGACGACATCGATACGCTGCTCGGACAGTGTGGCGCGCCGGCTGCGATCAGACAGCTCGCCGAAGCCGCCGGCCATCACACGGATCGCCTCGGCTACACGGGCAGCCCGCCGGTTCCCGTTCCCGCCCAACGCCGACTCGTTCCCAGACCGGATGAGCGCTGCCCCTCGGGACCGCGCGGCGCCCCGGCGAGGATGGTTGCGAGGTATCCGGATCAGTCCTCGCCGCGTCGCGGCCGGAGTCGCGGGAGAGGACGACTCCGGCCGCAGGTCGGCCGACTGCTCGAGGCGAGGCTCACGTCGGCGCGGATCTCTATCCGGAGACCTGCTCCAGCAGAGCGTTGACGGTGTTCGATGGAACGGCGAAGCCGATGCCCACGTTTCCGCCTGACTGCGACTCGATCTGGCTGTTGACGCCAATCACCTGACCCGATGCGTTGAGCAGCGGCCCGCCGCTGTTGCCGCTGTTGAGAGCGGCGTCGGTCTGTATGGCGTCGCTGATCTTGCTGCCGCTGGGAGCGGTGATCGTGCGACCTAGCGCCGAGACGATGCCGGCGGTGGCCGTGTTGGTCAGCCCGTAGGGATCGCCGATAGCGAGAACGGCGTCGCCCACCTTGACGGTTGATGAGCTGGCGAGGCTGAGCGGATGCAGTTCACCTGCCGGAGCGTTGATTCTGAGAACGGCCAGGTCGTTCGATGTGTCCCTGGCGACAACGGTGGCTGAGTAGCTGGTGCCGTCTCGCAGCGTCACGCGGATCGACGTCGCGCCGGCGATGACGTGGCTGTTGGTGACGATGTCGCCCGCTGTGTCGACCTCGAAGCCCGTCCCCTGCGCCGAGCCGGACCGATCGAGCCCGGGAGGCCCGAATCCGGAGCTGCTAACCGTCGTCTTGATCTCAACCACGCCTCTGGAACTTGCGCCGTAGATCTGACTCGCTGAGAGGGTGCCCGTTGTCGCGGATGCAAACACCGCGCCGGTCGTTGCCTGCACCGTCGGCGCGACCGTGGCATCGCTCGTGTCCAACGCCCACGAGACGCCGCCGGCGGATGCCGCTGCGATCAGGCACATCAGTATGAACAATCGGCTCTTCATGGTCTCTCCTTCTGCGCCATGGCCGCGTCGCTTGTGGGCGCCGCATCAGCTGTTTTGATCCAGTCTGGAGCGCGCCGCATGGAGCGGGCTGTGGCGAAGCTGGGAGACGCCGGAGAGTGTCTGCCTGCGAGCAGTCTGAGTTTCGTCCAGCAGCCGCGGCTGGCCGGCCGCGGCGTTTCCCGCTGCCTCGACGAACAGGGTGCGGATCGTGCGTGCCAGAGCCCAGCGGTCCTGCCGGTAGTGCCGGCCGATCGGCACCAACCCGCTGATCAGCGATCGCAAGGACAGCGCGAGCGATGCGGCGGACGCCGTGCTCGACCAGAACCCGCCCTCCTGGCCACGGCGTATCAGCGGCTCCAGCAGCTGCTCGTCGAACGGGGCCAGATCCTGCGCGCTGACGGCCTTTTCAGGTGGGTCGTGGAACGGCTGTTGAGCGACGCCGAGCAGAGCTTCGATCGTCAACAACAGGGCGTCGTCGGGTGACACGTCTTCGACCGCGTGTCGAGCGAGCAGGTGATCAACCTCGACCATCATCTGAGCGACGCGGGCGACCGGCTCGTCGACCGGTCTGCCTGCCGAGGGGCGAACGATGAGAGGATCGGTGATGGCCACGTCCGCAGAGTCGCGCCTCGAGGTTGGATCATCTTTGGGCGCCGCTGAGAGTTGGCTGGGAGTGGGGCGGGGCGTCGTTGTTCACGGCACACGCCGCCCCGTAATCTCGTCGCGTGGCTTCGGAGCCGTGCGGCGATCCGCCGGGCGCGCTAGCGTCAGCGCCTGATGACCGTCTGGACGATCTCAGCGCAGATGGGAACCGGCGGCGACCGGATCGCCGCGGAGCTCGCCGCGTCGGCCGGCGTTCCGCTGCTCGATCGACAGACGCTGGCGCGCTTTGCGCACGAGCTCAATCCCGACGACCTCGATATCGAGGACATCGAGGAGGTCGAGGAGCGCTTCGGCGGCCGGCTGCGCATGCTTGCGCTCAGCATGGGCATGACCACCTCGTCTGTGGCGGCGGCCGCGCTGCCGGAGATTCAGCTTCGCCAGAAGCTGCCCGAGCTGGGACGTGCCGTCTTCAACGAGGTAGCCCGCCAGCCGTGCGTGATCCTCTCCCCGGCAGCCTTCACCGTGCTTTCGGAGCATCCGGGAGCCGTCCACGTTCGCCTCCACGCGCCGCCCGAGGTGCGGATCGCCGCCTACCAGCGCGAACAGCTCGTCGACCGCGGCCACGCCGAGAAGGCGCTCAGCCACGACGACCACATCAAGGGCGACCTGGTGCGATCGCTCTATCACGTCAAGATCGACGATGACCGTCGCTACGCGCTCGTGCTCGACACCAGCCGCTTCTCGCCCGAGCGGCTGATCGAGATCCTGCTCGCTGCCGGCGGCAGGTGGGAGCGGACGCCGGCTACTTGATGTGCAGGTTGACGCCGAACAGCACCAGCGGCCAGAGCACGATCGCGATCACCGCCGAGACGAGGTGCTTGATGCCGCTCAGGTGGGCGAAGTAGTGGTGCGAGTTCGCGACGATCAGCCCAACGACCAGGTAGATGACGACGAACACCTTGCTGCGCACGACGCGGCTGATGAGAAACGCGAACACGCTCGCACTCTACCGGGCTGCTGGATCGGCTACGCGGCGGTGAGATCCTCGCCGGTCGCCCCGATGCCGTCCGTTGTCGTCGTCGTGCGCAGCGGTTGCTCCCGCAACAGCCACGTCAGCGCGAAGGCGATCACGGCGATCCCGGTCGCTGTCAGGAAGACGGGCTGCAGCGCCGCGGCGATCGAATCCACGTACGGTGTATGGACGCTGGCCGGCAGCTGCTTGACGGCCGCCGGGTTGGCGGTGGTCGGGATCTCAGCTCCCGCCGGCAGCCGCGTGGACAGCTCATTGGCAAGCCGGTTGGTGAAGATCGCGCCGAACGCGGCAACCCCGATCGAGCCGCCCACCTGGCGAAACAGCGTCGAGCCCGAGGTGGCGACGCCCAGCAGCCGGTGGTCGACCGAGTTCTGGGCGGCCAGCACCAGCACCTGCATGACCATGCCCAGGCCGAGGCCGAGCACCACCATCGCCACGATCGTCTGCCAGATCGGCGTGTCCACGGTCAGCCGTGACAGCAGCCCGAGGGCGACGGCCACGGTCGCGGTGCCCGCGATGGGAAACACCTTGTAGCGCCCGTAGCGGCTGATCAGCTGGCCGCTCACGATCGAGGTGACGAGCAGCCCGCCCATCAGCGGCGTCAGGGTCAGGCCGGAGCTGGTGGGGCTGTTCCCCTTGACCACCTGGAGGTAGAGCGGCAGGTAGGTGATGGCGCCAAACAGCGCCAGGCCGACGATGAAGCCGACCGCGCTGGTGACCACGAACACGCGGTTTCGGAACAGCTCCAGCGGCAGGATCGGCTCCGCCGCCCGGCGTTCGGCCAGCGGGAATGCGATCAGCGCCGCGATGCCAACCACCAGCATCAAGAGTGACTGCAGCGACGCCCACGCGTACGTGGTGCCGCCGAGGCTGGTGAACAGCACGATCGCCGAGAGGCCGACGGCCAGCAGCCCGGCGCCGAGATAGTCGATCTGGTGGCGGACGTGCTCGCTGCGGGCATGGAAGGCGGCCCCGATCACGACCAGCGCGATGGCGCCGATGGGAAGGTTGACGTAGAAGATCCAGCGCCACGACAGGCTGTCCACGAAGAAGCCGCCCAACAGCGGCCCGATCACGGTCGAAACGCCGAACACGGCGCCGAAGAAGCCCTGGTAGCGGCCGCGCTCGCGGGGCGAAAACAGGTCGCCCACCGCCGCCATCGTCAGCACCATCAGCCCGCCGCCGCCCAGTCCCTGGATCGCCCGGAAAGCGATCAGCTCGGTCATGTTCTGGCTCAGCCCGCACAGCGCCGAGCCGATCAAGAACAGCACGATCGCGGCCTGCAGCAGCGTCTTTCGGCCGTACAGGTCGCCCAGCTTGCCGTACAGCGGGCCGGAGATGGTCGACGCGAGCAGATAGCCGGTCACCACCCAGGACAGGTGCGACAGTCCGCCCAGGTCGCCGACGATCGTGGGAAGCGCCGTCGAGACGATCGTCTGATCGAGCGACGCCAGCAGCAGCACGATCATCAGCGCGCCGAAGATCAGCCGCACGCGCTGTGGCTGGTCAGGGGAGGCCTCGGTCATCTGGCCGCTCTCGCCGACGCGGAGCCGCGCTGGAAGCGTTGCTCGCGCAGACAGCGCATGGCCGCGTCCAGCTGCACGTCGTCGAGCGGTGGCTCGACCTGCGGCGTGGCCGCACCGGCCCGCATCCCGTCCAGCAGCCAGTGCAGGTGGCGCCGCCAGACGTTGGGGGCGGTCTCCGCCGTGGCGTCGATCACCGGGGCAAACGACCACAGGAGCAGCGAGAGGTCGGCAACGGTGAAGTCGGCTCGCAGATCGCCCTGGGCCTGGGCGCGGTCGAGCAGTTCGCCGAACAGCCGGCGCGTGTGGCGGCGGGCCTCGGCCAGCCGGCCCTCGCCAGCCGGATAGCGCAGGAAGATCTCCTTCAGCACCCGGTCGCCGCGCTGCAGCTCGAGCGCCGTCTCCAGAAAGCCGACCAGGCCCGTCCAGGCGTCGCCTTGCCTTAGCGCCGACTCCGCCAGCGCGAGGAACTCGTCGACGCGCTCGGCGAAGATCGCCTCGACCAGCGCTTCGCGGGTGGGGAAGTGCCGGTAGAGGGTGGCCGTCCCGACGCCTGCGCGGCGCGCCACCTCGTCCAGCCGGGCCGCGACGCCCTGCTCGGCGAACACCTCCCGTGCAGCCGCCACCAGCAGCGTGTTGTTTCGCTGTGCATCCCGCCGCGTGCCCGGCACGTGTCCAGTCGCCATCCACTGACGCTAGCAGAAACGGACGCTGACTCCGTTTCTGCTAGCGTCGGGCCAAACCACCAGATCGGAGCGCGTGAATGGCCGGCTATACCGTCGTCAATCTGAAGCAGATCGAGGACTCCGCGGGTGAGCGGAGCCCGGATATCGAGGTGCGATTCGCCCGCCGTCATCTCAACTCGCAACATCTGGGAGTGAGCTACTTCCGCTACGCGCCGGGCTACCGAAACACCCTCGGCCACCACCATCGCGAGCAGGAGGAGGCGTACCTCGTGCTCAGCGGCTCGGGCCGCATCAAGCTGGACGACGAGATCGTCGATCTCGGCCCATGGGATCTCGTCCGCGTTGCTGCCGAGACCGTCCGGGCACTTGAGGCGGGGCCGGACGGTCTCGAGGTGATCGCTATCGGATCGGACCGACCCGAGGGCGGCGATGGAGCCACCGTCCCCGACTGGTGGACCGGGGCAGAGTAGTTATTCGGTGACGCGTGAAGGCCCGGAGTCGCTGACGGTCTCGGCGTCCGGGTCGATCTCACGCGCCTGCTGCTCGTGATGATCGGCCGCGGCCCGGTCCTGTGCCGCCCGCTCCGCCTGCTGCTCGGCCTCGAGCCGCTCGCGCTCGGCACGGATGGCCTGCTCCTTGGCGGCCAGCTCGGCTTGGTCGGCGCTGCGGCTGCGCTCGACCGCCTCGTCGCGATGCGCCGCGGCGACGGTGCGCCGCTGTTCGGTCTCCTCGCTCCGGCGCCGTGACGCGGCGACGGCCGCGGCGATCGCCAGTGCTACGACGATGATGACTGCGATGATGATGATGGTCGTCATTCTCGGCCCTCTTCGGGTTGGGAACCTGTCTTCTCTGCGCACCTACCGGGCGCCATCGGCCCCTGGTACCCGCCCCGTCCCGATCTCAAACACCGAGCTGCTGGTAGCTTCAAATGGGACGTGCGTTTGGATCCAGGTTGACCAAGTTTGAATCCCGACTAGAGTTCGGATGAGACGGCCCGTGCCCTGGGGTGGACACTCGGCACGGAGTCGATCAGAATGGCTTGGCGCCGCCGGCTGGTGGCGCCCGACACGCACGAGGAGGACACGAAATGGGACTTCACATAGGTGATACAGCGCCGGACTTCGAGGCCGATACCACGGAAGGCAGGGTCAGCTTCCACGACTGGATCGGCGACTCGTGGGCGGTGCTGTTTTCGCACCCCAAGGACTTCACCCCGATCTG
>JAWVEC010000241.1:0-9532 GCA_033856975.1 Gaiellales bacterium | reverse complement strand
CGCCGTCATCGGTCTCGATCTGGAACTCGACCCGCACGCGTCCCCGCACACCGGCCGGCTTGAGCTGCAGCAGCACACGGCGGGCGGCGTCGTCGAGCAGCACCGACGCCTCCTCCACCGTCAGCTGAACCACCAGGCCGGCGCCCTCGACGGCCACCTGCGCGCGCCGGTCGCCGTGATCGCCCTCGCCCAGAATCTTCGCGACCGAGACCTCAAGGCCGGCAACTTTTGCGGCGGCCGCCCGCACCTCGAGCGCGGTCAGAGCCCCCTCCTTGTCGCCGTTCAGCCGCCACACGACCGGGTCGTCGCCGGACAGCGAGGCGCGCACAACCTCGTCAGCATCGTCACGCAGCCTGACCGCGACCGCCGGCGCAACGTCCACCACCACCTTGCCGCCCTCGCGCTTGACCGGCACCGCCGGCGGCGTCGCCCCCACCACCGCGCCGTTGAATGAGACGGTGTCGCTCTTCTCGCCCTTGTCCGAGGTGCGCGACCGCTTGGTCTGCTTCACCTTCTGCTGGGGAGCCGGGATGTTGGAGCCGAGCGCGGCCGCCAGCCGCTGCGGGTCTGCGGACAGCTCCACCCGAGCCTTCTCGATGATCCGCTCGGCGGCCGTGTTGCGACGCGGTGAGGCGACCGCCAGGATCGCCGCGCCCGACTCGAGCGGACCGGTGGTGGCGATGCGAGACAGCTTGGCCGCCGCCTCCGTGTGCGCCGCCTCGCCGGCGGCGGACGCCAGCGCTCCCAGCAGACTGCGGCCCTCCGGCACGTGGGCTCCCGCGTAGCGATACTCGTGGTCGCGGGCGGCCCTGGCCAGCTGCCACGTCCACGAAGCGATGCGGTCGATCGGTGCCTCGATCTTGCCGTCTCCCATCGCCAGCAGCAGCACGCGCGCGCCCTGCCCGCGATCCTGCTGCCAGGTCGGGGCGGCCTCGACCAGCCGGCAGGCCATCGCGAAGGTGGTCTGGCTGGGGCGCTGCGACGAGAGATCACCCAGCGCCGCCAGCCGCAGCCTGCGGTGCTTGTTCTCGGCCGCGCAGGTGAAGAGAAACAGCTCGCGCGCCTCGGGCTGAAGCGCCGCGATCCGCTCGGCCAGCTGCTGGGCGTCGGCCGGCGTGACTGCGCGCGCCGCCACCACCGACCACGCCCGCTGCTCGTCGACAGGCAGCTTCGAGGCATCCACCAGCCGCCACTGGTTCGCGATCACCGAGATCCGCCGCTCCGGGTTGTCGGAGACGGGAACGATCCAGGACGCTTCCTTGACGATCGGCTTGGGCGGCCGCCGTCGCCATCGGCGGCGACGCGGCGGCGGCGGAGTGACCAGCCCGCTGGGCCGGTAGGCGTCGACGTCGAGCAGCGAGTGCAGCGTGATCACGCGTTCGGTGTGCGGCGCGCCGGGCTCGGCGAAGTCGACCACGATGCCGGACTCCTTGCGCCGGTGCAGGCGCATGATCCGCCCCACCCGCTGCTGGTAGACGCGCCGGCTTGCGGTCGGCGCGAGGTGCATGCAGACCGTTGCGCGGGGCGCGTTCCAGCCCTCGGCCAGCAGCATCGCGTTGACCAGCACGTTGATCTCGCCCCGCTCGTAGGCGGCCAGCGTCTCGGCCAGCTGCCGGGGAGGCGTCTTGCCGGAGACGGCGGCGGCCTTCATCCCGATCGCCTTCATCGCCGCGGCCACTCGCTCGGCGTGGCTGACCCCGGCCGCGTAGACGATCCCGGGCGTGTCCCCGAACCGGCTTTGATAGAGGTCGGCGGCGGCCATGTTGAGCGGATCGAGGTCGAGCGCGGTGGCCAGCTGGCCCTGGTCGAAGTCGCCGCCGACGATGTCCACCGTGCGCAGCGACGCGATCGGCCGCACCCGCACGCAGCGCAGCGGCGCCACCACTCCCCTGCGCACCGCCTCGGCCAGCGGCAGGTCGGCCACCTCGGCCGGGAAGACGTCGCCGACGTGCTTTTGGAGCAGCTGGTCGGTGGCCGTCATGCCGATGTAGACCGGCTCCGAGAGGCGCCGGATGGCGGCCGCCGTCTTCTCGCCCAGCGCGGTGTGGGCCTCATCGCAGACGACCACCCCATACACGCCCGGCTTCAGCTGGTCGGCGTGCTTGATGAACCACGAGTAGGTGTTGATGGTCAGCGGCGGCGTGGCCGGGGTGGTGTCGCCGATCAGCACCGCCGGGCACATCCGCTTGCCGTACCCCTCCTTGGTCAGGTCGCGGGTGAACTGGTCGACCAGCAGCCGCCGGTGGGTCAGGATCAGCACGCCCGTGGTGCGGGCGGCGTCCACGAATCCGGCCGCCGCGATCGTCTTGCCGGACGCGGTCGGGTGTTTGAAGCGGTAGCGGCGGCGGGCGCCGGGGTCGGCCTCGGTCGGCACCTGCTCGATCTCGTGCAGCGCCGGCACGTGCGCCACGGCAACGTCGAAGCCCTCCGCGTCGGCGACGTCGGTTCCATTGCCGTTGCCGTTGCCCTCCGGCTCGGACTCGGCCTCGTCGTCCTCGTCATCCTCGTCCTCGTCCCGCTCGAGGTCGGCGATCAGCGCCGCCAGCTGGCCCGCCAGTGCGTCCACCTGATGGCGTCGCAGGGTGGTGCCGGAGGCCAGCTTGGGCTGGGGCTCGGAGAGCACGCGGTCGAGCCCGAGCAGCAGCGAGTAGTCGCGCCGCCAGGTGTAGCTGGGCTCGGTCAGACCACGCTCCAGCTCGGCCAAGCCGGCGTCCAGAGCGGCTCGGCGCGCGGTGCCGGCAGCGAGTGCCGTGGCGGCGTCCTCGCCTTCGTGTAGGAGCGGCTCCCCACACCACGCCGAAACGCGGTGCGCGGCCACTTCCAGGTCGGCCGTGATCCCCAAAGTCATCAAAGTTGGTGCCATCCGGGTTCAAAACGGGCGCCAGCAAGGCGGCTCCGGATGGCCATGCTCAGTGTAGCTGATCGCGCGCGTCCGAGCAGCGCAGGGCTGCCGCAACCCGCTCGCACAACGCGTCGTACAGCGCCGGCCCCGCGGCCAGCGCTCCCTCGGCTTCGCCGTCGGGATCGTCCAGGCCGGCTGAGATGCCGCCCGCCTCGCTGACCAGCAGCATGCCGGCCGCTCGGTCCCAGTGGTGCGTGCCCAGCTCGTAGTAGCCGTCCAGCCGCCCGCAGGCCACCCATGCCAGGTCGATCGCGGCCGATCCGCCGCGGCGGATATCACGCACCCGTGGCAGCAGGTCGACCAGCGCCCGCGCCTGACCTCCGCGGACCGCGGGCGCATACGAGAAGCCGGTGCCGATCAGCGCCCGCGACAGGTCGTCGGCGGGCGAGACCCGGATCGGACGCCCGTTGAGCGTCGCCCCGCGCCCGCGCTGTGCCGCGAACAGCTCGTCTCTGGACGGGTCGAGGACGACTCCCACCAGGCAGCCGTCGGCGTCCTCGCAGGCCACGCTGACCGACCAGATCGGCAGCCCGTAGAGGTAGTTGGTCGTGCCGTCCAGCGGATCGACCACCCAGCGCAGGCCGGACCGGCCGGCGACGCTCGACCCCTCCTCGCCCAGGATCGCGTCCAATGGGCGGGCGGCGCCGATCATGCCGCGGATCAGGACCTCGGCGTCACGATCGGCGTCCGACACCATGTCGGTGCTGCTGCTCTTGCGCTCGACTCCCGTGGCCGGCTGCTGGAACCGCTCGAGCAGCAGCGAGCCGGCGGCGCGGGCGGCCTCCAGGGCGAGCGTCAGCAGCTCGTCATCAGCGCGCTCCGGCATCGCCCGGGAGTGTACCGAGCGATGTGAACCGGCATCAGACGAGTGGTGAAATTCCTGCAAACTCTGGCTTTCTGGACGATTCTGATGCATTCTCCAGGTATGCGACAGCGCGTCATCGCCCGTCTGCTGGGACGCCGCCGTGATCGGCGGCTGGCCGAGCAGCTCGAACATCGCTTCCGGGCGCAGCTGAACGCGCGGGCAGAAGCAGCCGCCCGCATGGCCGACGACCTGCAGCCCTGAACTAGCATTCCCGGCGTGGCACGACTCAACTACTCGCGGCTGACCGACGGTTTGCTGGCCGGTGCCATGCCGCACGCCGCCGACCACGTCCAGGCGCTGAGCGACGAGGGCGTGCTGCACGTGGTCAACCTGTGCGAGGAGCGCGAATACTGGGAGGGCGAGCGCGCGACGGTGCTGGCCGCCTACGGCGCCGCCGGCATCGTCGAGCATCACCTTCCGGTCAAGGATGGCGCGACCGTCCCGGCCGACGTGATCGATGCGGCGCTGGCCGCCGCCGGACAGGGGTCGGTGTACGTCCACTGCCGCGGCGGGCGCGAGCGGTCGGCAACGGTGGCGACGGCGCTGCTGGCGTCCGGCGAGGGGATCTCGATCGACCGCGCGCTGCAGCGCGCCCGCGAGCTGCGGCCGATCTTCCAGCCGCTGCCGTGGCAGGTGGACGCGCTGCGCGCCTGGGCCGCGGCCGGCTAACAGAAAGTTTCGGGTTGACAGGCGCCAAAACGGGGAAGTTGGCACGGACATGGGCGAGATCGCCGTCGGCTCACGACATCGCCTCGCGACGACATGACGAGTTCCTGTTGCAATGTTTACGAAAACCCCGTATCCTCGTGCTGCACGCTTTATCGGCGCGGGCTTCATTGGGGTAGACAGAGGAGAGGTGGGATTTACATGACGAAGATTCTCAGGGGTGTGATGACGCTGCTGGGCGCAACGGCGTTCCTCGCCGTTTCGGCCGCAACCGCATTCGCGGGCGACCCGTACGCGACGGGTGGCGGCGGCGTCAAGGGTGAGTCGACCGGCGGCGGCGCTCTGCCGTTCACCGGTGCAGAGCTGGCCCTGTACGTTGTCATCGGCCTGGCGATCGCCGCCAGCGGCCTCGCGCTTCGTGCCTACTCGGCACGCCGCGTCAGCTAGACAGCAGCACGCGCAGTTTTGGAGGGGGTGCCGTAAGGCGCCCCCTCGCTGCGTTTAAAGGTCAGGCGGCGGCTTGGGAGCTGTGCAGCACCCGCAGGCTGACCGGCCTGCGCAGCAGGCCGTCGACGTCCTGCGTGCGGCAGCTCTCGCACAGGTACGAGGTCATCGCGGCCGGCGCATGCTCGCACCAGACGCACAGCCCGGAATCGAGCGTGGCGATGGCGGTCTGAACCTCGTGGTGTCGATCACACGTGACGTCAATCATGGTTGCCTAACGTCCCTCTTTGGGTAGAGAGAAGATGTTCGTCCTCGAGTAATCGGCGCGCCATCGACGTTCTGAGGTAGCGGCACCCCAGGATGTGGTATTCGCCCTCAAGGGGGCGGGTCGCAGACACGATGTAGGAGTTATGACTCCATCCGAGCTCACCGCCAGCGTCGCCCGCGTCAATGACCACATCCGAACGGTGCTGACCGCCGCCTCCTCGCTGCTGGTGCTGGCCGCGCTGGCTCTGGCCGGCGGCTACGGCATCCACCGCATCGAGCCCGGGATGGCGAAGTCGATCGCCGTGGTGGCGCTGATCGGTGTTCTCGGCCTCGCGGTCGCAAGCCGCGTCTTCTCGTGGCAGCGTGACGAGATCTACGACGACATCGTGCTGGCGGGGTTCCGTCACGTGCACCCGGCCGCGGTCGCCCTGCGCGCTCGGCAGCTGGTCTCGATCGGGCACCGCCGGCGGTTCGCGAACACGCTCGATCGGTTCGTGGAGGCGGCGGTCGAGCGCCGGCCGACGCCGGTGCCGGTGCATCGCGAGGCGCTGATCGAGCTGCGGCCGAAGGTGCACCTGATCTCGACCATCCTGCGTCGCGACGAGCTGGAGCTCGAGCCGGCCGGGATGGTGCTGCTGCGACGACTGGTCACCGACGGCACAAACAGCCCGCTGTTTCACCCCGCGGTGGAGTCGCGTGAGCTCGAGCGCGAGCTGGAGCGGATCCAGCGCGTGCTGGGCGTCGACGACGACACCCGGCTGGCCGCCTGAAACCGCGGTCGAGCTCCTAAAGCTCCATCAGCCGGGCGACGCCGCGCCGCTCCAGCCCACGGCTGATGATCATGCGCTGGATCTCGGAGGTGCCCTCCCAGATCCGATCGACGCGCAGCTCGCGCCACAGCCGCTCGGCCGGGTTGCGGCGCATGTAGCCGCGCCCTCCGAAGATCTGGACGACGCGATCCGCCACCCTGCCGGCCGTCTCGGACGCCACCAGCTTGGCCATCGAGGCCTTCGCATGCACCAGCTTGGGGTCGGCGCCCGAGTCGTACAGCTGGCCGACGTAGTAGGTCAGCAGGCGCGCGGCGGTCGTCTCGGCGGCGCAGTCGGCCAGCATGAAAGCGATCGCCTGGTGGTCGAAGATGCGGCTGCCGAACTGCTCGCGTTCGAGCGCCCATTCGGTTCCGATCTCGATCAGCCGGTCACAGGCGCCGCAGCAGCGGGCGGCGATATGGACGCGCTCCTCGATGAACCACTCTGAGGTCAGCTCGAACCCCTGCCCCACCTCTCCCAGCACGCTGTCCAGCGGCAGCGGCGTCTCGGTGAAGGTGTACTCGGGGTGGCGGTAGGGGAAGTTGTGGGTGAAGTCGGGATCGTCGGTCATCTCGACGCCGGGCAGATCCTTGTCCACGATGAACAGCGCCGGCTGCCGCTGAAGCCCTTCCACCGCCCACGCCAGAACCAGGAAGTAGCTGGCGATGTCACCGTCGGTCACGAACCACTTCGTGCCCGACAGCAGGTAGCGGTCTCCGTCGCGCACGGCTTCGGCCCTGATCGCGCGCGGATCGGAGCCGGCATGCTCCTCGGTGATGGCGTACGCGTGCCGGTGATCGCCTCGCACGTCGGGCAGCAGGTAACGCTCGATCTGGTCGGGCCGGCCGTGGACGAGCACGTTGGACGGGCTCCAGACCAGCACCCACAGGCAGTTGGTGAGCCGGCCGAGCTGCTCGTGCATGACGATCTGCTGGGTCAGGTTGAGCCCGCCGCCGCCGTACTCGACGGGGATGTTGGCGCCGTTCAGGCCGGCGTCCAGCACCGCCTTCTTGACCCTGGAGTGCGCCTCAGCGGAGAGCCGGCCATGGCTCTGCTCTGCCTCCAGCTCGAGCGGCTGCAGCACGTCGTCGACCAACGCCCGGACGCGGGTCTGCAGCTGCTTCAACTCGGGGGTGAGCGTGAAATCCATCGATCAACCTTTCCGTAACGGGTGGAGAGCGCTTGATACGCCGCCGAAGATCAGCGCCGCCGGCAGGTCGGCGGGCGCGATCCGGGCCAGCGAGGCATGGCTGAGATCGACTTCCAGCTCGCCGGGAGGGGCATCCAGTCCCAGCGAGCGGGCACCGTTTCGGCCGCCGATCTCGAGCAGGTACGCGGTTGGCCCGTCGTCGCCGGGCGATACCAGCACGTTGCGGCGCTCGGCCAGGCGGCGCGCGCAGTGCTCGATCTCACGCAGCTCGGCGAGCGGGTCGATGATCGTGTTCGAGTCACTGCCGATGCAGACCGGCACCCCCCGCTGCAGCAGCTCCGCGGCCGGCAGGAATCCGTCGCCCAGGTTCGCCTCCGTGGTGGGACAGGCACAGACGGTCGAGCCGGTCTCGGCCAGCAGGTCGAGCTCACGGTCGGAGACGTGTGTCGCGTGCACGACCGTCGCCCGCGGGCCGAGCAGGCCGACGTCGTCCAGCAGCTCGATTGGCCGCATGCCGTGCTCGGCCTGGCACTCCTCGATCTCGCGACGTTGCTCGTTGGCGTGGATGTGCACGACCATCCCGCTTGTCTGCGCATAGCGGGCGATCTCGACCAGCCAGTCACGCGGCACGGCCCGCACGCTGTGTGGCGCGAGGCCGACCCGGCACTCGCCGGCCAGCGCCTCCACCCGTTCCAGATAGGCGGCGACGCTGGGATCGCAGAAGCGGGCCTGGCCCTCGGTGGGCGGCTTCCCGGCGCCCGCCCTGGCGTAGCCGCACATCAGCAAGACGATCTCGATGCCCGCATCGCCGGCTGCCGCCACGGTCGCCTTCGCCATCGCGTTTGGGTCGTCATAGGGACGGCCGCCGGGCCGGTGGTGCGGGTAGTGGAACTCTCCCACGGCCGTGTAGCCGGCCGCCACCATCTCGTGGTAGAGCAGCAGGGCGATGTCGTAGGCGCCGTCGGGATCGATCGAGTTTGCCGCCCGGTACATCTCATCCCGCCACGTCCAGAAGTCATCGTGCGGGTGGGCGGGATCGATCCGCTCGACGCGTCCGCGCAGCATGCGCTGGAAGGCGTGGCTGTGGGCGTTGACGAACCCGGGCAGGCGCAGCGTGGCATCGGTCATACGCGTATCCTCCCAGACCGATGGCCGACGTATCTCGAGAACGGTTCGTGTCGTGGTTCGGGGAGCTGGCCGCTATCGGCCGTGGCGAGACGGGATGGAATCGGCTGGCGTGGAGCCCGCTCGAGGCGGAGGCCCGGGCCTGGTTCTCGCGCACAGCCACCTCGATCGGCCTCAAGGTGCAACAGGACGGGGCGGGCTCGCTGTGGGCGGTCACCGACGACGCCGAGCGCGGTCCCTGGGTGTGCGCCGGGTCGCACGTCGACACACAGCCAAACGGCGGCGCCTACGACGGCGCGCTGGGCGTGGTGGCCGCACTCGAATCGGCGGCGACCCTGCTCGAATCGGAAGCCGGCCGTCGCCACCCGCTGGCCGTGGTGGCGTTCGTGGACGAGGAGGGTGCGCGGTTTCGCACCCCCACCTTCGCCAGCCTCGCGATCACGGGCCGGCTGGACGTCGACCACGTGCTGGAGGTGATGGGCGACGCACCGGCGATCTACGGCGTCACCCGCGACTCGCTCCTGAGCAGCCGCGAGCAGCTGGCGCGGGTGCGCTGCTTTCTCGAGCTGCACGTGGAGCAGGGCCGGTCACTGGTCGATCGCGACCTGGTCGTCGGCATCGCCGATCTGCTCGCACCGCGCCAGCGCTGGCGGGTCGAGTTCGAGGGCGAGGCCAACCACGCCGGCACAACCGCGATGGCGGGGCGCCGCGACGCGCTGCTGCCCGCAGCCCGGTTCGTGCTGGCCGTGGACGAGGTTGCGCGGGCGCGGGCCGGTGCGGTGGGAACCGTCGGCCGGGTCGAGGTCAGCCCCGGGTCGACCAACTCGATACCTGGACACGTGGCGCTGTCGCTCGACGTGCGGGCGCTGGAGCTCGAGACGGTGACGTCGATGGTGGACGAGCTGCGCGAGCGGTCCGGCGAGGCCCGCTTCGGCCTCGAGTCGAGCAACGATGGCGCCCGCCTCGACGACGGTCTCCGGGCCACGCTGCTTGACGCTGCCACGAGCCGTGGCATCGCCGCCGGCGACCTGCCCTCCTACGCCGGCCACGACGCCGGCATCCTGGCGCCGCACGTGCCCTCGGCGATGCTGTTTGTCCGCAACCCGACCGGCGCCAGCCACACGCCGGCGGAGTCGGCGGCCGAGTCGGACTGCGTGGCCGCCACCCAGGTGCTGTGCGATGCGCTGGCCGCAGAGCTTACCGTCGATTAGCACCGGTTTTCCACACCCGAGTCCACAGGCGCCAAGCCACCGGTGGATGCCTGTGCATAACCTCACGAAAATGCCGCTCGCAGCGACCTTTCG